>JAIOAV010000019.1:36397-55350 GCA_019873665.1 Chloroflexota bacterium | reverse complement strand
CAGCGGTCTCGGCATCGGTGGAAAACGCATCCCAGCGCACCTCTTGTCCGGGGCGGGTGGAGACGCAGATGTGATCTGTGCGCCCGTCGGCAAAGTGTACAACCAGCGTCAGGCTGGCGCTGCCCCTCTCTGCGGCGCGCGCCGGCGCGACGGCGACGACGGGACACACCTCGCCGGCGCACGTCGGATAGAGCGCATAGGCTAGCCACACCGTGCCCGCGCCACTGGTCTTGTAGATGGCGGTGGGCACAGGCCGCCACGGATCGTTGGCCCATCCCTGCACCGGTTCATCCTCTCCGGCGGCGATGCGGACGCCGAGGCTGCGATCCGCCATCGGCCCGTCGTGCGGCAGCAGCGGCACGATCGTGAGATTGGCGGCATCGGCGTTGGCAGTGGCCACCACACGGGCAGACGCATCCACGCGGGCGGCGTCGGCGTCGAGATGAAAGAGCGACTCGTAAGTGTGTGGCCGATCGTCCGCGGCCGCCAGTGCATCGGCGATCACCCAGTAGTCGGGCTTGAGGAAGATGACCCAGCGGATATGCGTTACCGTCCGATCATTCTCCTCGCCATAGCCGTCGCGATAGGTGCCACGCGCCACGTCAAAGGCGGGTGTGCTGACCCAGAGCGTGTCATTGTCGGGCGGCGCAGGGGTCTCCCAGGGCCGCGACCAGTAGTAGGTCTCTTTCAAGCTGCGCCGGTGCTGCCCCTGCCCATCCACCATGACCGTGTTGTGCCCAGGGGTCGTCAGCACATAGCGGCGCCAGCGGGAAGCGTCATAGGAGTAGTTGCCAGGGTCCAGCAAGAGCTGCCTGCCATAGGCATATAGCACCACGTGCAGCTTGTCTTCGTGCTGGTGTGCGGACCCGTAAGGGCCGGAGTCAAAGAGCAAGTAGCGCGCGTCCGCGTCCCAGCCGGAGCGCATGATGTAATGCCCCGCATAGGGCCGGGCGCAGGAGGTGAAAGCGGGAGGCTCCCCCTCCGCCCGGTCGCTGGCCACATAGCGGAAATCCTCGCGCTGAGGGAATAGCTCATACCCGCTCTGCAGCAGCCTGCGCACATCAGCGTTGCCCGAGTCGTTGAGGCCGGGCATCGCGCCGTCTGGCATCGCCTCAGCGAGCACATGGTCGAACATCTTTTCCATGCGCGACACGAGATCGGCGGGCAGCTCCGCCTCGCGCCCGTTCATACGCGCGCGTTGCAGCAGATTGACAAAGTTGTGCACGACCCAGTTGCCATAGCCCGCCGCCAGCTCATATTCGGCGCCGTCGGGATACACCTCGTCGGTAAGTTGCCGATAGAGACGCTCGATGGCGATGCGCCGCCACTCCGCCGCCGCGCGGAACTCCGGGAACAGCATCCCGGCGGTGTAGAGGCCCATGGACTCCTCGGTGAGCCAGTTGTGAGCAGTGGGCCATTTGACGAGATGGCGGGCCTGGTCGCAGACCGAGCCGAGGATGGCGGCGATGGCATCGTCGGTGAAAGCCGGGGAGCCGAGCGCGCGGTAGAGCGCGTTTGGCCAACTAGCCTCCAGACGGATGCCTGTAGTGAGCGTCTGCCAGGCATAGCAGCCATAGGGCCACTCCACGTTGTTGCCGGACGAATCCAGGGGGCGCGGGTTGTGCGCGATCCAGTCCAGCCAGTCGCGCACAAGCCCCTGCGCGAACCGCTCGTCACCCGTCTCCCAATAGGCATCGGTCAGCACGCGAAAGTGAAAGTGGCGATTGAGGCTCTCATTCCAGAGATGGGTCTTGTCCTCGCCCATGGTGGGATTGGCGCCCCAGTTGATCTGCTCGCCAAAGGTGGCGGTATAGGCGCGCGCGCCGTGAAAGCCAAAGGTGAACTCATGGCGCAGCAACGTTTCCGCCTCGGGGAAATCGCGGGCAGTCTTGGTCGGTGCGGGCCGGTCCTGCCACCGGAAGAACCACCGAGGGGATGAGCGCCCGCGGATATGCGCCGCCAGCGCGCGTTTGGCTGCCGCCAGATCGCCCCTCGCCACCGCCCGCTGCACGTCATCCAGCTCTGGCGCGTCCAGATCCAATGCCGCGAAAAGCTCCACATCGTCCATCATGGGTTCTCCTTTACATGGTCGAAAAGAGTATAGCCGACGCTATTGTAGCCCGTGTGAGCGCAGATGACAATTCAGTAAGGGGAACCGCGACGCCCAGCAGCCGGGAAGGAGCGATCAGCATGCAGCCCGACAAACTGAAGGCTTGCCGGGCTGCACGCTGCTCTGTCGGCGATGGTTCCAGTCGTCGCCTGGCGACACAAGGCGACGCGCCATTTCGCGCCGAGCTATTGCTTCTCTGCGATCACGACTATGCTTTTCGCCATCCCGGCATTCGGCGAGAGCAGTGGCTGCTTCCCGCTGGCCGTCGTCAGCCCCCGCAGCCACACCCTCTGGCAGAGCCGGTAGGGGAAGGGACGCTCCGCCGGCGGCAGTTCTTCGTCGCCCTCGCGAATGCCGTCCGGGTCGCTGAACAGGTACATCCCCTCGTAGCCTTCGGGATGATGGCTGTCGTCCACATACAACCCGTCAATGATGATCTCACGAGGCATAGAGCAGGGGTAGCCGAAATCGTGCATGCCGTCGTTGGCCGCGCCGATCAGGTACGGCTGCCAGGTGTCCCCGCAGGCCGGGACCCAGCGGCAGTTGCGGATGACGATGTCTCCCTCCCAGGTGCTGCCATAGTCGGCACGCAGGTTGACCAGGGCGCGGCCATACAGGGTGGAATCCTCCACCGTCAGCAGGCCGCGACCGATGGCATTGAGCCCCATATGACCCAGCGTGCAGCGGCGGATCGTGTAGTTGCCGGAGACCCCCATGTGCGTGTCCATCCGGGAAAGGGTGCAATCTTCCAGCAGGACGTCCTTGCAAAAATTCGTAGCGATCACGCCCCAGCGCGTCCGGTCCAGGATATCGTTCATCCGGCAGCCGATAACGCGCAGGTTCACCACATCGTTGGCGTGCAGGTCGTACGAACCCATGTTGACCGGCTTGCCAGCCGACCCGATGGTCGAGTAGATCTTGTGGCTGCTGACGAAGCAGTTGCGCCAGGTGATATTGGCGCACTGACGCGCCTCGATAAAGCCGCGATAGGGATGCCCCACGGCGGTCTCCCCGACGATATAATGGGTCAGGTCGACCACCTCCGTGTTCGAGCGGGTGATCACGATGTTCCGGCCCCAGTAATTATAGCCGACCTCTTGCTTCATCCGGTTGGCCAGGGTGGCAAAGACGCCGCCGCGCAGGACAAGTGGCCGTTCATCCAGCGGCCGCGCCTCGATGCCGGTGATAGCATCATAGTCCCAGTCTATGGCTCCCTCCACTGATCCGTCCCGGCGCAGGACGAAGCAGTCGTGCTGGGGCACGCCATTGTTCTGGTTAAGACCACGGCGGATATAGAGCCGTTTGCTAGCGTTCTCCACCAGCACATGGCAATCCCGCTGCGGTCGCACATCCACCTGCCGCTGGTCGCGGACGAGGCTCTCGATGTGCAACTCCTCCGGTGGCAGCAGCGAGCACACTTCAAAGAGCGGTGCCTTGTGATCCTCGACCTGCGTGTCATCAATGGTAAAGCGCGATGTATTCCAGTCGGTATCGGTGGCGATCCTGGCCGTGAGCGCCCGACTGCCGAGATGATAGGTCGCGTCGGGCCGGCTCCTGACGCTCAGCCCATGCGCGTTGGCGTACTCGTGCGCGGCGCAGATGGCAGGCAGGTCATCGCTTACGCCATCGCCAGTGGCGCCGAATGCTTCGTAACTGACATAGCTGTCCTCCGTCGTCATGCCGTTCTCCTTTGGTCGTTTCGTGGGCTAGTCTCTCTCAGCCGAACCAGGCACAGGCGCGGGCTGGAGTGAGGATGCACGATGAGGGCAGTATAGCGGGCATAGGGAAAAGCCGCAAACGGAGAACGCAATCGGAGACAGGCCTGAGATGAGAGAAACCTCCGCTCTCCTGTATATGGAAGGCGGAGGCCTCTGGATGCCGTCTGTAGTCTATGAGCCGCACAGGAATCGAACCTGTAACCGGCTGATTAAGAGTCAGCTGCTCTGCCAGTTGAGCTAGCGGCCCGGAACCCTAACCGCGAACCATTGACTGGCAAGCCAGCCAACTGCGATCAGGACATCTCACATTCTACGCGGAATCGACCTCCTGTCAAATCCACGTCTAGGGCGGTAGGGTGTCCATTTCAGTGGAGGCTCCAGAATCTTGTGGGATGGCTTACTTGACTGGACGGCCCCAGAGCCGCCTTTCTCGTCCTGATTTGGCGCCACCTGGCCAAGGGTGTAATTCGGTTCGCTCTTCCGATCTGTGCTGGCTTACACCCAGTTCCGCCAAAGAGCATACACTAACCCATACCAGCCGTTTTTGACGATCCCCACGATTGTGGTATAATATAGCCGAGTTCCGGAAGCACCGGGAGTTATGCCCGTCGGAATTCCCTGGTTTCTGGTAAGTGATGAGGCTCGCTTGCTTGAGGGCGAACCGCCGAATTGTCGGCTGACAGCCTCTACCCGCAACGCATGTTGCACGGTAGAGGCTTTTTCTTTAGCTCAGGCGAAACCTGAACTTTTGCAGGGATTGATTTTTTCCGTGAGGGAGGTATTTGCAGATGACTTCTCACAGCATGCTCTATCCAGAGGCGGCAAGCGCCGCGGTGCGAGAGACGCCTGAGGCGCCTTCCTTCTTCGCCGATCTAAACCTCGATCAGGTCGTTAACGCCATTACGGCGGGCAAGCAGGAGTATGACCTCAAGCCGATCTTCTTCACCCTGTTGCATGACGCCGATACGATCCGATATCGCCATGAAGTCATGCAAGACGTGGAAGATGAGAGCCTGATGCAGAGCATCAAAGCGTTTGCGCAAAGGATGATTGTCATGCGCCGCTACCTGGGCCTTCTGGAAAAGCTCGAGTTCAGGAACCACAGGGAAGGATGGTTCTTAGAGGCGGCGCTAGTCTATTGTGAGGCGGTAACCTGTCTGGCACACGATCTGAATCAGGCGCACCTGAGCTCGCGCGCTTTTCGAGCCTTCCGCGCCTATCTGACAGACTATGCCAATTCAGAGGGCTTTACGTCGCTCATGGCTGATGCGAAGAGAGTTAAAGCGGCGCTATCTGCCATCGAGTACTGCGTGATAATCAATGGCCTCAAAGTCGGGGTCCGCAAGTACGAGGGGGAGACAGACTACAGTGCGGAGGTAGAAAAGACCTTTGAGAAGTTCAGACAGGGTGCGGTCAAAGACTACCGCTTCGGTCCCACCTTAGAGACGGGCATGAACTATATCGAAGCGCGAATCATTGCTTGCGTGGCCAAGCTATATCCAGATGTATTCACTGCCCTGCACGAATTCTGCACGCGCTATGCCCGTTTCCTAGATGAGACCATCAGTACCTTCGATCGGGAAATTCAGTTCTATGTGTCTTACCTGGACTTTATAGCCCGATTTAAACGATCAGGCCTCGTGTTCTGCTATCCGGAGATCACCAAGACGAAGGAAGTCTATAACTATGCAGGCTTTGACATCGCGCTGGCGAATACGCTCATTAAAGAAAAGGCGACTATCGTCTGCAATGACTTTTTCTTGCAGGGCAAAGAACGGATTTTCGTCGTCTCCGGGCCGAATCAGGGCGGCAAAACCACCTTCGCACGCACTTTCGGGCAGTTGCACTACCTGGCAAGCATCGGCTGCCCTGTCCCCGGCAAAGAGGCACGGCTCGCTCTATATGACCGACTCCTCACGCACTTTGAGAGGGAGGAAGACATTAAGAACCTACGCGGCAAGCTGCAAGACGACTTGATCAGAATCCACTCTATCCTGGAGCAGTCCACCCCGGATAGCATTCTGATCCTCAACGAGGTCTTTTCGTCCACGACGTTGCAGGATGCCGTCTTTCTCAGCAAGGAGATCATGGCGCGGATCGTCGAACTGGATTGCCTGTGCGTCTGGGTGACGTTTGTGGATGAGATAGCCTCATTCAGCGAGAAGACGGTCAGCATGGTCAGCACCGTTGTGCGCGAGAACCCGGCTTTGCGCACGTTCAAGATCGTGCGCAAGCCGGCCGACGGGCTGGCCTACGCCCTATCCATCGCCGAGAAGCATCGTGTAACCTATGGGCAGATCATGGAGCGGATCAGACCATGAAAGCTTATCTGATGTACCGAGATCGCGATTTCGATCCCACGCAGCCGCTGCCATGGAACGAGCAAGCGCTGACGCAGGATCTGGAGCTAAACACGTTGTTCCGGGCAATGGCAGGCGGAGATGAATTCCTGTTCACGATTGCCAGGCAGGCGGTGCTGACCAGCCTGCATAACCCGGAGGCGATACGCTACCGTCAGGACATCCTGCGCGATTGTCTGAAGAATGGCGCCGTGATTCGGGAGTTGTACCAGATTCCCATCGAATCGTGGCGAAACAAGAGAAGCAAGTTCCTGGGCATGTTTGGCACCTACTACCCCGCCGGCCTCCTGAACAGCGCGATCAAACTGCTGGAGATGTTTGTAGAGCTGTTGAAGAAGCTGCGGAGAATCGCCGACGAACACGCCGCGCAATTCGAATCGGAGGGCTTCAGAAGGTTCTTTGCCATGATTATGGAGGAGCTGGACGATGACTATTTCGCGGTTGTCGACGCGCATATCAAAGCCCTGCAATTCCGCGATGGTGTTCTGCTCAGCGCGCGATTGGGGCCGGGAAACGAGGGCACGAACTATGTGTTACGCCAACCGCCCCAGAAGCAGGGGAACTGGGTGAAACAGGTCTTGACACAGAGGTCGCCGGCCTATGGCTTTAGTATCCATCCCCGTGACGATCATGGCGCCAGGGCGCTATCGGACATACGGGATCGGGGCATTGACCTGGTTGCCAATGCGGCTGCGCAGTCTGCGGACCACATAGATAACTTCTTTAACATGCTTCGGATCGAGCTGGCCTTTTACGTCGGCTGCCTGAATCTGTACGAGCAGCTTGCTGAATTGGGAGAGCCAGTCTCGTTTCCCGTGCCGGCGGCTTCGGATGTGCGCAGCCACTCGTTTACCGAGCTATACGACGTGTGCCTGGCTTTGACCATGAAAAAGCGGGTAGTGGGTAACGATGCCAATGCCGATGGCAAGGATCTCGTTCTTATCACGGGCGCCAACCAGGGAGGCAAGTCAACTTTTCTGCGCAGCATCGGCTTGGCGCAGCTGATGATGCAGTGCGGCATGTTTGTGCCGGCAGAGTCCTTTTGTGCCAATGTCTGCCGGGGAGTCTATACCCACTACAAACGAGAAGAAGACACCACAATGAAGAGCGGGAAACTGGACGAGGAGCTCGCCAGGATGAGCGCCATCGTTGACCAGCTCACGCCTGATTGCTTGGTGTTGTTCAACGAATCGTTTGCCGCCACCAACGAAAGAGAAGGCTCCGAGATCGCGGGGCAGATCGTAAGCGCCTTGCTGAAGAAGCGAATCAAGGTGTTCTTTGTCACGCACCTGTATGCGTTTGCGCACGGCGTCTGGGAGAAGAAGGTGCCGAACGCCTTCTTCCTGCGTGCTGAGAGGCAAGCGGATGGAGTGCGGACCTTCAAGTTGACCGAAGGAGAGCCGCTGGAGACCGCTTATGGAGGGGATCTGTTCAGAGAGGTGTTCGCCGCGCAGGAGGCAGTGAGCGCTAGCTAGAGGGACTGGTGAGTGGAATCGCAGATGGAAGCCTTCAGCCTGGTGCTGATCGATCTGAAAGATAGGCTGCAGCAGCCGGGGTGCCCGCTGTGTCGCGCACGCCTCAGCGCCGAGACGCGTTGTCTGAAAGCGCTTCTCCTGGAGAATGTCAATGATCTGCGCACGCGCATCCGCCTGACGCAAAGCCTGGGCGCCTGCGGCCGGCATGCGCAGCAGATGCTGCAGATGGAAATCGCCGGCTGGGATGTGCCGATTGGCAATACTATCATCTATGAAGAACTGGCCCGGGTGGTGTCTCTCAGGCTGCGCGAGGTGCGCTCGCGTGCCAATAAGCGAGCGAGTCGTGGATACATACGGCGGCTGATAGCGCGTCTCGTGTTGCGACAGAGGCCCGATGACCGGCTCGAGTTTCCCCTCACCCCTGACGGAGCGTGTTACATCTGCGAAATGGGGCAGGAGTGGGAGCGGTATCACGCCGAGACGCTATTGCAGATGCTCGGCGAACCCGAGTATCAGGAGCTATATGCTCGCTCTGAGGGCGTATGCCTGCCGCACTTGCGGCTACTGTTGCAGATATCCAAGCCGGGACCCAGGCTCCAGTATCTTCTAGCGCAAAGCGAACAGCGACTAGAGAAGTTGGAGACGGACCTGCGCGAGTATGGGCGCAAGCAGAGCTGGCAGTTCCGCGATGAACCGCTGAGTGAGGGTGAACGCACGGCAACGGCTCGCGCCGTGGCCTTCTTTGGCGGGCTGCAGGCAGCGACTTCGGTGAGCATCAACCAGAAGTATGCCGAGGAAGTGTCGATGGGAGACCCGGAGCTCTACAAGGGTTGGTGAGCTTCGGCACGCGTCGCCGAGCGGCCAGCGGCTGGTAAGCGCCGCAACTCGAGTGTCGAGCAGCAACAGGGCAGCCTGATATAAGGATGGCACGCTGATCTGCGCGAACGTGCAGAGGGGAGGACAAGCCGAAGCTGTTTTCGCTTGTGGGTGAATTCGGTGGCGATTACCTCCTGGTGACCCAAGACAGCGACGGCCGCCGGCGCCCGGACGATCCAGATCCGCACTGCAACTCACGTGGCACGATCTGTGAGGTGTATGTCTGCCAGGAGCTGAGCCCAGTATTCCTGCTGCTGATTCTGAGGGCTCTCCCGGAGGCTTAGCCGCTAACCCTGATGGATCAGGCGAGAGGAGTGATCCCCTCCCCGGAGGCCTCCGCCAAAAGTGTTTCTGCTGTGCGCGCATCGAGGGTGCCATGCTTGCCTTCCATGCAGTGTGAGGATAGAATGATTGCAGATACTGTGGATCGCCGGCCGTCATGCCGCCACCTGTAGTCTCGTCACACGCCGATCCAGTCGTCCCCGAAGGCCAGCGACTGTGGCGGATGTCTTGCCGACAAGGACGGACAAGATGCGAGTTGAGCTCCGCATGGCGTTGGCGACATTGCTTTTGCTGTTCCTGCTAAGCGCGGCTACAAGATCTCTCACCCACGCACAGGTGGTAGTGGATGTCATCGATCTCGGCAAGGACGGCGGGGGCGTGGCCGTCAACGCGAGCACCGACCGGCTGTACGTGGCCGTTCCTGGACAGCTTAACGTCTACGACACTGGCACTCACACCCTGGTGACTACCATCTCCCTGCCGCAGAACTACAGCGCCTGTTATGACGTCGCCGTGAACCCTGTCGACAACCGCATCTACGCGGTTGGACTCCGTACCTACGTTGTGGACGGCAACAGCAACACGGTGTTGGCGAACCTCGATGCCGGCGGACGTGAGGTCGCTGTCAACCCTACCACCAACCGCATCTACGTCGGGTGCACGGTCAGCTACCCCTATACCGACCCGTATGTCGTGCGCGTGCTGGACGGGGCCACCAACAACTGGCTTCCCGACATCCCGCTAGGCAGCGTGGGTTCATTTGAGTATGTCCACGTGGCCGCGAACCCCACCACGAATCGCGTCTATGTCGCCTTCTCAGGCGATGACGAGCTGCGCGTGTTGAACGGCAATAGCCACGCCGAGGTGGCCCGTGTTCACCGCGAGAACATGGGCAACGTGACGGTGAATCCGGACACTAACCAGGTCTATCTCGGGGTCAGTTACACCAATGTTGAGATCTTGGATGGGAACACCCACGCCTCGCTCGGCACCATCGCTCGCATCGGCACGCAGCTGCGGCTCAACCGGCTGACAGGCCGTCTCTACGGCGTGGCATCCACGACGCCAGGGTATGTCCTGCGTATCGCTGATCTGGCGAGCGGCACGATTGCCGGTTACATCCACCTGGATGGGAATCTGGCAGACTATGATATTCACGCCAGCTTGGGCAAGCTATTCGCCACGCATAGCTCATCCCCTACGTACTGGAGCAAAAAGATGGACGTCATCCAAGATGCCTCTCCTGCCAGCCCGGCGCCGTTGCCAACCCCTCCCAACGTTGTGGCCGCACTGGATCTGCCGGAGAAAGGAGATGGCGTGGCAGTCAACGCAGCCACGAATCGCCTCTACGTGGGGGTAGATGGTGGTGTCGCGGTCTATGATGCCAGCACGCTGGCAGCTTTGGCGTTTGTTGATCTCTCCAGCGGCAGCTACAAGCCTCCCGTGTACGCGCTGGGCGTAGACGAGGCCCTGAACCATATCTACGCCGTGGGCGTGGGCCAGACGTGGGTGATCGACGGGGTGAATCACAAGATCGTGGGCACACTCGCCGCCGGTGATGAGATCGCCATCAACGCCCGAAATGGCCGCGTGTACATTGCGGATCGGGCGGTGACGTTGAATGTCCCAGATCGTCTGCGTATCTACGATGGCACGACGCTGACCCACATTCGCACCATCGATCTGGGTACCTCCATCTACTACCAGTGGGTGGATGTGACGGTCAATCCCACGACGGACTATGCCTATTGCACCTATTCCCTAGATGATGACCTGCGGATCATCAGCCCGACTACCGATGACGTGGTGAACACCATCGACTACGCCTCCATCGGCGACGTCGCCGTGAACCCGGTGAGCAACCGTATATACGTTTGGATCTCGCGCGGTGGGCAGTCGGGCGCACTGGTGCTAGATGGGAATAGCCACGGCGAGATCGGGTTGATCCAGGGAATCAGCGGGCAGTTCGCCGTGAACCCACAGGCGGACCGGCTCTACGGTTACACCGGCTACACCCTCTTCCAGATCGTCGACGGCACATCGGGGGAATCGCGGGGCCGCGTCTTCCTGGATGGCCAGATCCGGGCTTATGCCCTCCACCCTGGCCTGATGCGACTCTATGCCACGCACCACGACTATCCCGCTGAATGGGCCAAGAGGCTGTCCGTGATTCAGGATGCTGGTGGGCCGCCAGCAGCCACCGCTACGCCAACCGCCACGCCGGTGCCCGTGGCAAGCCCTACCGCCACTCGCCCGCCAGCACCGGACCTGGCAGTGGCCAGGGTCTGGACAGATTCTCTCCCTGCCGCGTCCGGCGAGGAGACGATGATCATGGCCGAGGTGGCGAACCTAGGCGGCCAACCGATATCCGCACTCTTCTGGGTGGGGCTATACGTGGATCGCTCGGCCAGTGGCGCACCGGACGCCGAGGTGTTTCTGCCCAGCTTGCTGCCCAGTGCGCGCCAGAGAGTGACGTTCACATGGACCTTTAGCCCAGGTCTCCACGCGCTGACGGTCTGGGCTGACTGGAACAACTCTGTAGACGAAAGCAGCGAGAGCAACAACATGGCGACGCTGGCGGTCTGGGCATTACCCCGCGCTACGCCGAGCGATTGGGTGCATCTGCCACTGCTCATGAAGCAGCTGTAACAGAAGGTGCTTACACTCTAGGATAACGATTCTGGCGTGCCACAACTTGCGCGCACTTGTACGAGGTCACCCTGTGGGAGCCGGGGATCTGGCTACATGCCCGGCTGGCGAGACGCAGGCGCTGGACCCGGCACACCGATGGTTCTGGGATAACCCGAAGGAGCTTTACGGGGCGAAGTTGTAGCGTCCCCGGCCCAGGTTCACTTGAGATAGATTTCGCCGTCCATGTCGGGGATGATCTGGCTGCGAGCAGATATGCGGCTGTGCGCGCCCGTGACCGGGCTGGAGAAGGAGAGCTCAATCGCGGAGCCGCTGCGGTTATAGACGGCCCAGCCGCCGGTGAATTCGCGCATGAACAGTCCTTCGATGTCGTCGTAGGTCTTGCCCTTGGCCGAGAGGGGCTGTCCAAGCTCAGCATCCCAGAAGTCGTACCAGTTGTGGAGATGGTCCTCGATGGGTACGGCATTGTCGTCGCCGAAGAGGACATACCCATCGGAATGCGTCAAGCTGAGCGTCGTGATCAGCCGCATCCAGCGCTGGTTCTCTTCGGAGTCTCTCTCCATCACGCGGGCCTCGCGGTCGGCGCGCAGGTCATAGACCACGCGCCAGCCCTCGAGGCAGTTGATCCTTGGCTCCTCCAGATTCTCCTCGGCCCACGAGAGCGTCCTCTCCATCTGCTGGAGCTGTGAGACTGTGTACCCTTTGTCATAATCCTTGAAGCACTCCATGAACAGCCCGTTAATGTACGGGGCGGAGCGAGGGGTCTTCAGATAATTCGAGTTGACCAGGATCAGGAAATCGTCGCCGACCTTGGCGCGTATCTTTTTCAAGATATTCAGCCTGGCCTCAAGCTCGGCGTTGCTGCTTAGGATGGGGCGCCAAACGCCGCTGAGCGTGCTGCCGGTGGTCGCGTAATATTCGTTCCAAAGGTCGAGCATGATCCCATCGAAGAGGCCCGATTCCTTGAGCGCCAGCGCCTGGGCCGCCACGAGGTCTTGCACCTCCTCGTTCGTAAAGTCAATGAGATAACCAATCCGCGAATCCCTCTCGTCCACGATACCATCCCCGTCGGTGTCCTCGCCCCAGGAGATCACCGGCTGGCCCTTCTCATCCCGCAGCCAGTAGGACGAATCGGGTGGATAGTAGCCGTTCTCCCACCAATGAAGGCTTTCCCTTTCTTTGGGGACGTACAGGCGGGTGTGGTAGCTGAGCTCCACCAGCAGGAGGATATGTGGGTTGCGGGCGAGAAGCTGCTGTTTCCTGGCCGCCGCGGCCGGCATCTGGGAGCTGTCGAGCTTGATCATCAGCCCACGGTACTCTCTTCCCGGCTCGGGCTGCCAGGAGATGCCGAGCAAGGCTTCGGGGCTGGAAAAGACCAGGTCATGCCTGGCCATGAGGTTGAGCGGGTCTTCCTGCTTGTTCTCGATTGGGCTCCAAGCCTGGAACACGGAGGGATAGCTCCGCGCGCGGGGCTGTGCGCCCGTGCTGATGGGAGCGACCGGTGAAGGGCGCGAGATTGCGGTCTCCCCACTGCATGCTGATAAGGTCGATACAGCAAGAACTATGGAGATCACAAGCCCTAGGTTCTTTCTCATCAAGCATCACTACCTCTTGCGTGCTACCTGACATCATCCTTGAGTGCCTGCGATAGGTACGTACAGTCCATGAGATGTGGTGCGCCCCCTTGCGCTCCTTTCAAGCCGGGACGCGATTCTTGTGCAGCTCCATCGCCCTTGGAAAGTCGGCGGCCACGCGGCGCAACAGCTCCTCGGGGTCGTTTTCCATGACGTAGAAGTTCTGCCGCCAGACCTTGCCCACGCCGTCCGGTGCAGGGAGCCAGGTCGCGCTGTTGTGCAAGCAGTCGTGCCAGGCCTGGCACATAAGGTGGCTCTCCTCCACGGCCAGCGCCACCAGGTACTTGCCATCGCGGGAAACGGCGCCGATGATGGGGTAGATGTAGCGGTCCATGCTGTAATCGGCCCAGGAGTCCGGTCCCGCCCGACGCAGCGGTTCCCAAACCGGCAGGTACATCTGCACCCACGGGGAGTTATTGCTGATATGGTCGGGCGGGAGCGTGGGGATTTTGAAGCGCGTCGTCTGATCCAGGAAGGTCAAGCCGTGGTCGGTGAAGATGAAGCAACGCTTCACGAATTCTGGGTAGGGGTCGGACTTGCTGGCGAAAGAGGGCGCATTGCGTAGCTGCCAGCAGGCGTTGAGGTTCGGATACTCCCCACTGTCAACGCGCTTGCCAGAGGCGGGATCCTCCAGCCAGGCCATCAGCTCCAACTTCTGCAGCTTGGGCGTGGCCCTGGTGATCATGACCGCCTCGCGGTAGCGCCAGCGGTGGCGCAACTGGATCACACCGCTCTCCAGCGCCTGGTCGGACTCGAACTCGAGCATCTCGGTCTCATAGCACCACGTGTCGCAGGTAAAGCTGGGCGGCTCGGGGAAAGCGAAGAAGATGTACGTCCCTTGTCCGTCTTTGGCGTGCCAACCCCTCAGGGTGGGCAAGGCCTCATGCTGGCTCT
The DNA here is from genome assembly GCA_019873665.1 of Chloroflexota bacterium. Classification (GTDB taxonomy): domain Bacteria; phylum Chloroflexota; class Anaerolineae; order JAAYEA01; family JAAYEA01; genus JAIOAV01. Next base: position 41,352 of record JAIOAV010000019.1, on the reverse strand, counting down.
CGGCGGGCTCAGCCCTCGTGGACGTTCCCTCGGCCTGCAGCGGCATGGGTGCGACCACCTTTTCTACGACGACGGCAAGCGGCGTCTCCACAGGCACCAGGACCTGCTTCTCCACGACCACGGTGAACGGCTTCTCGATGACCTGTGGAGTGAGTTGGGCGCAGCCCACTGCCAGCCTCACCGCGGCCATGGCCGCCCCACGCAGAAACTTCCTCCTCGTCACCTTGCGCATAGTTCGCCCTCGTACGAGACCGCCAGCGAGCCCGAACCGGGGACGCTACAGCTTCAACCCATAAAGCTCCTTTGGGTTATCCCAGAACCAGCGGTGCGCCAGGTCCAGCGCCTGCGTCTCAGTCATCTGCCCCCGCGCGATCCTGCCCGCCAGGACGCGCGCGATGTTCTCGCGTGCCATGACCAGATGACCATATACCTTCTCCACCGGCAGGGCATAGTCCCCGCCGAAGGCCAGGATCTTGTTCATGGGGATGAGATCTATCGCCTCGTCCAGAGCATCTGTGGCGAAGCGCTGCGAGATGATGTGCGTCCAGCAGAGATTCAGCCATGCGTTAGGAAATCCCTTGCCTATCATCAGCGCCTCGCGCACATATGGATAGCCGAGATGATAGAGGTCGAAGCGTATCCTGGGATAGCGCAGGAGAAGCGGGATGAGATTCGTTGGCGTGAGCTTGCGAAAGTCTCCCCAATAGCCGGCATGTACGGCAATGACCAGGCCCTGCTGGCCAGCGAACTCGATGATTTCGTTGGTCACGTACTCGCGCAGGGGGTTCGGGATAGGCAGGGTCATCCCGCCGCCGCGCATGCGCTCGAAAACCTCCAGCGCGTCCTTGCGGCTGGGCGATTCGCAGGGGTAGCACATCATCTTCAGGCCGACTGCGCCCTCCGCCTTGACGCGGGCCACAAAACGCCGCTTGACATCCAGGAGGTCATCCAGCGAATTGACCGTCGCGCCAGGCTCGATGGCGGGGTGAAAGATGTCATCGTAGGTTTCCACCGAGGACATGAGCGGGTCACGCATCACCGACGTCAGGCGCGGCGTGCCTAGGTCCACCGGCGGCACGGGAGTCAGCGGCTGGGTGAGGGCCGTGCGGATCTTGCACGCCTCGCCCAGCACCCGCTCATAGATGCCCGGCTTGTTGGCCGCACGCATCGCCTCTGAGAGCGGAACATAGGTCTCGTCGTTGATATCCTCAACCCCGTAGAAACGCTCTGCCGCCAAGAGAGCCGCCCGAGCGTAAGAACCCCAGCCGATGTGCTGCCAGTATGGGGCGAAGATCGCCCAACGCTGCTCCAGCGGGATGTTTTGGTCTGACAGCGATTGATAGTCCTCCGCGCTCATCCCCGCCACGGCAAGATCGCCCCGCGTATAGTGGGAAAAGAGGGTAAACACGTCCACGGCGGCCGCGAGCCTGTCTCTCTCGGGGCCCAGGTGCTCGTGCGCGTCAACGATCTCGAACTCGGCCATCGCCTGCATCAGGCTCTTCTCGATCTCGCCCTGTTTCATCTCCCTTACTCCTTCCAGTCAACGCAAGTCATGTCTACCTCAGAACGAGCCGGAAGTACACCCACGCTTTCCCATTGTCTGTCGGAAACACCACGTCCATCACATCGCTCAGTGGGGTGCCCGTGCGGGGCACGGCCAAGCCGAACCCCGAGTACTCGACCTGGTGTCCACCCAGGTCGAGCTCGATTGGCTGCCCCAACGTGATGCCATCGTCTCCAGCCGGATACAGCACCCCCGCACTGCCCAGGATATAGAAGCGCTCTCTGGAATCCTGAAAGATGCGACAGAACTGCCCCGCTTCTGGGGGGAGCTGCTCGTCGTAAAGCGTCTCGCCCTCTTGGGAGAAGATGATGTGCCTGACCTGCCACGCGCCGTTTGTCCTTTCTCCCTTGAGGGTATAGAGGATGTGCATATGACCTTTGGTGTCAACGTACGCGTCGTTCTGCGCGTTGCACTGCACGTCGGGAAACCGCTCCGTGGGCGATTCCTCCACAAAGGCCACCTCCTGTAGCGGCTCCGCGATGTCATCTGTACGCCAGTAGTGAAACGCATTGAACACATAGCCAAACGCATCCGGCGGTTGCCGGTAGCCTAACACCTGCCAACGCACGTCGCGGGTGGATACCAGCGAGAGCGATCTGCCCGAGGGGAAAACGTAGGTGTAGCAGTGCCGGTGGGCAAGCGTGGTCTGCTGCATGAGCCACTGGCCCCCTTCAGGCGGGCGACAGGCCCAAAAGAAGTAGCCGGGCTTTTCCCCTGCGCTGGAGAGAACACAGAGGTTGCCGTTCTCGTCTATCCCGGCCGAGGCATACGGCCAATCGCCTCCAACTACCCCCCGGATAAACTCTTGCCTCATCTCCAGCCCGTTGCCCTCCGGCTTGCCCAGCCAGAGGGTGCCCCCACCACTCGGCCAGCCGATCACGTACAGCATGCCATCTGGCCCGGCCAGCAGGTTCACCGGATCCTTGCCCGCCATGCCCTGCGCCACCACGCGCCACTCGCCGTCCTTGCGCCAGACAAGGCGCCATTCGCGATGGAAATCGTCCATGCCCGGCACCGTGTAGGCCGTGAAGACGCCATCCCTGGTACGCACGATCCGACACTGGTGCCCGCCCCAGGCGTTTCCCCCATCACCGGTGGCTGCCTCTTGGGTGAGCACCTCCAGGTCAACCACCTGCACCTGACCGCTGGGTGGCTCTTTGGTCCCGCCCGCCGGCTGGGAGCGGGCGCATGCCGTGAGCATGCCGAGGCCCGCGACTAGCACGCAGGCCACGAGCAAGCTGGCAGCGGACCACCATCCAGATCGTTGCATCTCGCTTCCTCTCTCGATCTTGTCAGCTGAGCTTTGCATCCAGCCACGCAAAAGCCGCTTCCTGCATAGCCTGGTCAAAGACATGACCCCGATCCCATAGCATAGTCTCCAACCGATTGCCGACGCCCTGCGAATCCCAGACCCATCGCATCTTGGCATAGGCGGCCTCCACGCTGTCTACTGGAAAGAGCGTGTCTTGCGCACCATTGTAGAATAGCATCGGCTTGGGGCAGGCGATACTGGCCACATCCGGAAAGTCCAGATAGTTGTAGAGATCGGGGTGCACCATGGTGAAGGCGGATTGCCCTCTGGTTTGGTTGATGCCTGGCCGCATCTGCCCCTGGATCGTGCTCATCCAGCAGATGGCGATGCCTGCCGCGATCCGATCGGTTAGCGCGCAGAGCTGCCAGGTGCGGTAGCACCCCATCGAAAGCCCTGCAGCGGCAATGCGCGTGCGATCTACCTCAGGCAATGAAGCCACGAACTCGGCAGCGCGGAGATCCTCATGCGCGATGAGTCCAGCCAGCGACATCCCCATGTGGAGCAGATTGCCTGCTAGCGCTTGTTGCCCCTCGTAACCTGCGCCGCCGCGGTCGGACCAGTTGAGCGCGTCGGTGCAAAAGCAGAGATATCCACGTCGCGCCAGCTCGTCGCCAATGAACCGCCCTCCATAGTTGACCTCTGCCCACTCGCGGGCAGAGGCCAGCCGCTCGGGACGGTCAGCAAAGGGCTCGATCATCTTTTCCTTGCCAATATCGAATCGCGCCCCATGATCGTGCAGCAGGAGCACCGCTGGAAACGGCCCCCGGCCTTTTGGCACAAGGAGATACGACAGGATCCGACTGTCGGCAGTGATGTTGAGCACCACCTTGCGGGCGACATAACCTTCTCGGTCCTGCTCAGCGATAATCTGCGGCGCAAACGGCGCGGGTGGAGGCGGCGTTAGAAGGCATTCCATGACCTTGGCCCGCGCGGCGCGACGCCATTCCGTAAAGTCGCCATATTCGCCGGAGAGCCAGGACATGGGAAAAGACAGCCGCCGCACAGCTTGCTCCCAGAAGATCGGCAGATGCCCCATTGTCCCACAGGTCTGGTACTCCTCATGCAGGTCTCTGGTCATCGTTCGCCTACCACCTCTTTCTCAACGAGCGATGCCTAGCGATTGGCGCCAGGCCAAGTAATAAGCATAACCGTCAGCCGCACGGCCGGTTACCAGCGCCAGGATACCGCGCACTGTCTTCTTGCCGCCCGCGGGGATGTCTCTGGCTGATGCCTGGCTGTGGATGCAGGGGCCGTGAAACCCGGTGCAGACGCTGGACGCGGTCTCGAACGCTTTCACCAGCGTGTAGCGGCCATCGTTGCCCTCTGTCATGATCACCACATCGGCCAGCCAGATGTTATGATAGCGCCACTGCGGATCCGTGCCAGGGGATGGCCCCTGTTTCTCACCTCCACGCACCGAGATGACGTTATAGTTATACCCATCAACCAGCTCGCCCAAGACACACAGCATCCCCTCGGGGCCCACGACGTATGTGCGTCGCAGCCCGTCGTCTTGAAAGGCAGGAGGCGGCGCCAAGCAAGGGGCAGCGCCGACGTGTCCCCAGTCGTGCGCCGTCTTATTGACAAACGTTAACTCGATGTCCAGTCGCCCCCCGCCCTTGATGACTCGGGCGCGGCTGACATACCGAAGCTGCCCATTGTCCTCCGCCACTTCCCAAACGCCATCTGCTCCCAGAGCATAGGCGCTCGTCGGCACCCGATCATAGTTGAACCCCGGCGGCGACGGGGCGGTGGGATCCTTGGGGCCTGCGCCCACCGCCTCTGGCAGCCAGAAAGTGGCGATCTGGTCGTAGGGCACCAGCCGGACAAAGAGACGGCATCCTTCGCCCCTGACCACCTCCAGCAATGGGAGCACCGGTTGGCTTTGTGCGGCCATATCTCCTCCGCAGCTGCTTGCTAAAGCAGCTTGACTCGAGCGTAGCGGATCACAAGTTCCCGCGAGGTCCAGCCCAGCACGTCCATGGTCGTCGAGGGGGGCGATCCGGCTCGCTCCGTGGCGGTCATGAACATGGGGATGAAGGGACGTGTAAGCTCCACCTTGACCGGCACGCCATGTCC
>JAIOAV010000019.1:0-36387 GCA_019873665.1 Chloroflexota bacterium | reverse complement strand
AGCCATGTCCGCCGTCAGGAGGAATCTCCATCAGGTAGTTGTCGTGCGCGCCATGCCAATCCTGACTCTTGGCGACAGAATAGAAGACGAACAGTCTCCCTTCCGGCGTGGCCTGGAAGCGGCCCCACACCGCGATCTCTCCCGGCAGGCCCTCTCCACCTTTCAGCAGCGTCTGACGATAGACGAGCCGTCCATCTCGCACGATGCCGTGCTCCAAAGAGACGGTCAACACGGCATCAGGAAAGAACTTGTCGCGCAGCCGCACGTCGAGGCTCGCCTCTCGCCAGAGGAGGTGCGCGGCCCCATCGGGGGCCACCCAAACGTCCAGGTTGTGGAGATGTCCCGCCGTACGCTCGTAATTGGCGATCTCCACCCAGGGGCCGAAAGGTTGGGCGGTGATGTCTGGCGTCCAGGCATAGTAGAGGCGACGAAACACATAGTCCCATTCGCGTTGCGTGAGCGCGAATTTGTGCTCGCGCCATTCCTTCACCGGCTCGACGATGTCGCTTACGGCAAAGATCAGAGCTGAGCGACGCACCAGAGAGACAACGGGATAGCAGAGTCGCAGCGAGACGCCGTACTCATCGCTCCACGGATAAGCGATCTTGCCGCGCGCGCTCCACTCCCCATCTCGATCCAGGAAGCTCCAGTAGGCCGTGTCATAGCCGACATTGCTTGTCAGCAGCAGCTCGCGATTCGGGCCATCCACCGCCAGCCCGCGATAGGAGTGCTCTGTGAATGCGGGCGAGCCTTCCCACTGGGGCAGCAGTATGCGATAGGGATCCTGCGGGGCTCTCGTCGAGAATTCCAGGATCTGCGGCTGGGCAGGGTTGGGCCGGGGGCGCACAACACGGGCAGGGTTGACAGACATGAGAAGGCGTCCATCGGAAAAACAGCCGAGCGGGCAAGGCTCCCGCGTGCGCCCTTGCTCATCGCGTTGCTGCAGCGCCCAGTCATCTGCAGTGCGCTTGTACAGCAACCAGCGCACGTTGTTCAGAGGCTCGACACCCCGCAGAGTCTCCAGGCCGCTGGCGAACACATCGTCGCCGCTGCGCACGATGCAGGTTGATCCCCAGCACCACAGGGGATTAGCGCCATTGTTGGCATCCTCGTACCAGAAGATATCCTCCTCGAGCTCGACGACCGGTGTAACCAAGGTTTCCTCCTAACGACCGTAGGGATCGGCGGCGTCGCGCAGGCCATCGCCGAGAAAGTTGAAGGCCAGGACGACGATGACCACCGCAAAGGCAGGCATAAGGTACCATGGCGAGATAGACAAGGCGCTGAAGCCACCCGCCTGTCCCAGGAGGATTCCCCAACTGATCGCTGGGGGGCGTAGCCCCAGGCCAAGATAGCTCAAGCTCGTCTCGCTCAGGATCATCTGGGGAATGGAAAGGGTTACCGAGGCGATGATGTAGCTGAGGACTGACGGTGCTATGTGGTGGAGGATGATGCGCATCTCGCTGGAGCCGGCCAAGCGTGCAGCGATGACGAAATCTTCCTCCCGCAGAGCCAGAAAACGGCCACGTACCACTCGTGCCATCCCTGTCCAGCCGATAAGAGAGATGATGATCGTTACTGCGAAATACGTCTTGACGGGAGACCAGTGAGAAGGTACCGCGGCAGCCAAAGCCATCCATAAGGGAATCGTGGGGATGGAGATCAGGAATTCGATGAAGCGCTGGATGAACATGTCCACGATCCCGAGATAGTAGCCCGAGATGCCGCCCAAGATAACGCCGATGACCAGACTCACAAAGACGCCCACGAGGCCAACAGAGCCGGAGACGCGAGCACCATACATCAGCCGGGAGAACATATCTCGTCCTATGCCATCTCCCCCTATGAGCAGGATCGCGGCCTCCTTATAGTCCACCTTTATGCCGAAGAGGTGAATATCGGTCTCGAAAAGCCCCCAGAACTTGTAGGGCTGACCCCTCACGAACAAGTAGATGGGGTAGATCCGATCCGTCTCCACTACGTGCCATTCGCGCCAGGTCTCGGGGTCGCGCGCTCGCTTGGTGCCATATATAAACGGGCGGAGATGGAAACGGCCCTCAGCGTCAAAGAAATGAATCTTGTCGGGTGGCTTGGACATGTGCCTGGCTGCATACGATTCAGGGTCGTATGGAGCGATGAACTCACAGAAGATGCCGATGGTATAGAAAAGGGTGATAACGCCAATCGCCACCAGTGCCAGCTTGTGCTTGCGGAAGCGCCACCACATCAGTTGCCATTGCGAGGCGAGGAAGAGCTTGTCTTCCTGAACCCACTCCTCCGGCTCGTTCACGTGGGCATGCGGGGGCTCTGGTGGTGGCTTCTGTTCTTGAGTTGTCGCCATTGATGTCCTCTCTATTCGAGGCGGATGCGTGGGTCCAAGGCGGCAAGTAGGATATCTGAGACGAGAGTGCCGATGACCGTCAGGACGCTCAGCAGCAGCAGAAACGAGCCAGCAAGGTACATGTCCTGTGAGTTCAACGCCCTCAGCAAAAGGGGGCCGGTGGTCTGAAGGTTCAGGACTACCGAGATGATGGTCGAGCCGGAGATAAGGCCGGGTAATGCCCAACCCACGGTGCTGATGAAAGGGTTCAGCGCCACGCGGATAGGATACTTCCAGATCAGGCGGCGCTCAGATAGCCCTTTGGCCCGCGCCGTGGTCACATACGGTTTGTGCAGCTCGTCCAGCAACTGCGCGCGCATGATGCGAATGAGGGAAGCATTGCCGCTAATGCCCAAGATGACCACAGGGATCCAGAGGTGCTTGAGCAGATCCACGAACTTGCCCCAGCTCCAGGGCGCTTTGATGTATGGCTCCGAGAATAGACCACCCACGTTCTGGCCTAGATAGTTGAAGGCGAACCACATGAGGATGATCGCGAGTAGAAAGCTGGGGACGCCCATGCCGATGAAGCCAAAGATGGTGATGATGTAATCCGCTATAGAGTACTGGTGTGTCGCCGAGTAGACGCCTATCGGAATGGCCAGGGACCACGTGAAGAGCAGTGTGCCAAGTGAAAGCGCGAGGGTGAGGCCCATCCGCTCCCAGATCAGCGTTGCCACCGGCACTTGCCACTCGAGGGACTGGCCGAAATCGCCTTGTAGCATCCCCCGTACCCACTTGAGGTATTGCACATAAATCGGTTGGTTCAGCCCGTAGCGCTCGCGCATCAACTCCAAGGCCTGGCGGCTTTCCGATCGGTCTCCTTGCGCCTTTAGCGTGGCCGCATACGAGGTCAGAAAGTCCCCCGGTGGAAGCTGGATCACAAAGAAGGAGACTATGGAGATGAGCACGACCGTCGGAATAGCCACCAGGAAGCGCCGTGCGATGTATCGTAGCATTTGCCACCTCCCAGATGGCGATGCGCGCTCTCGACACACATCGCAGACCAAGTCTCTGCAAAGCCGAGAAGGAAAAGCGTCTCCCTCGTCCCAACCTCTCATGCGGGAGAAGGTTGGGACGAGGGTGGATCGCTGCATGATGGGTTAGCCCGAGAAGAAGAACTGCGCGTCCTTCAAGAGATGCTCGTCGCGCGTTGGGTCATCTTGCACGTAGCCGCCTACCACATTGCGGAAGTTGTTCTTGGCGATGAGCATGACCGGCCCCTCACCCATGATCCCGATGTTAAAGATGTTGTCCCTGTGGATGTCCATGATCTTCTTGAATTTCTCCGTGGCCTCCTTCAGGCTGCGGGATGCTTTAGTATCGTCCCAGGCTTGCCAGATCTCGCGGATCGGATGATTGGCCGGTGGTTCCTGACCCTGTGTGCCGCCGGTCATCTTCCAAAGACCCCAGAGGCCAGCCCAGGGCATCTCCAGGGAGAACCCCAGCCAGTTGTTGGGAGCCATCATGGGCAGCAGGGCGGCATCCATGGACCAGGTGCCGATCTCAATGGCGCCGCTCTGTCCATGCTCCTCGTAGAGCGAGCGCTCTACCTGACTCAGGGCGACATCAATGCCCACATCGTTGAACCAGCGGGCGATCATCTCATGCATCACGTTGATGCTTTGACTCTCGATGGTGACCCGCAGTGGCTGCCCATCAGGGCGCAGGCGGAACTTGTGCGCCGCGTCCCACTTGAGCCCCAGCCCGTCTAGCAGCTCATTTGCCTTGGCCGGATCGTACTCGATCCACTTGTACGTCCATGAGGGATCATACTGCGGCGAGCCCTTGACCGGACAGGCCTGTCGGGGAACATACTGCCCTTTGCCGAACATCTCATTCAGCTCTTCCCGGTCGATGGCCACCGACATGGCATGTCGAAAATCCACGTTGCCGAACAACTCGCCCAGCACCTTGTCGGGACATGTCGGGTTGGGGTTTAGAGCGAGGGTGCTGCCCTGTTTCCAGAGCAAGACCCGGTAGTCTCCCCGTTGTTCGTTCTCCTTCATCGTGGTGTAGTCGAAATACATGTGGCGCATCTGGCAGTCGATCTCGCCATTCATGACCCACATCTGCAACACCGAGTAGTCGTTGAAGAGGCGGTGCGTCACCCGGTCGATGTAGGGGAGCTGGTTCCCCTGCGCGTCTACCTGCCAGAAGTAGGGGTTGCGCTCCATCTCGATCACTTCTGCGGGAGGCGGCACCGTGGTCTTCCAGGGCCAGATCACCGGCAGATCCGGGTTCACCCACCAACCGTACTTTTTGCTGGAGCAAAAGTGGTTCCACATCTGGTCCCAGGTCTCTACCCCCGCCGCCTTCACCTCCTTGTCCAGCGCCTCTTTGGACACATAGTCAGGATGGTATTGCTTCATATAGTGCTCTGGGTAGTTCCAGATCCAGGTGCGGATGCCAAGCATGGCATAGGGCTTGGCAAACTTGAGCTTGAAAGCCCACTTGTCCAGTATCTCGATCTCCATGGGCTTGCCGTCGATCGAGAAGAGCTCATCCGACTCGGGTGCGGGCGTGAGCGTCTTGTTCTTCCAGACAGCATCACGGAAAAAGGCGATATCGTCAGTGTCAAAGGGTTCGCCGTCGGACCACTTCATCCCTCGGCGCAGGTAAATGGTCCATTCGGAGGCGTCGCTGCTCAGCTCCCACTTGCTGGCGACGTTGGGTCGGATGGTGAGATCGGGATCGTACTCCCAGAAGTACTCCTCTACGATCTTCGTGGGGCCCCAGCGGTCGGACATGCCGCTATAGGCGCGCCGCCAGGTCCCGCCGTATTTGCCAATCTGTTCGATGACAGGGAGCACCAAGGGGTTTTCGGGGAGCCGCTCGTCTACAGGCGGGAGCTTGCCTGCTCCAACCTGGGCGGCGAGCATCGGCGCCTCGTTGTACCTGCGCTCCACCACCTTCTCGACCACCACCTGCTTTTCGACGACGATCGTCTCTTTGACAACCTTCTCTACAGGCACCTGTTTCTCGACGACAACAGTTACCGGCTTCTCGACAGGGATCGCCTTCTCGACCACCACTGTCTGCACCACCGGCTTCTCGACAATTTGGGGCGTGGGTTGGGCACAGCTTGCGACGGTAACGCCGATCGCCGTCATCGCTGCCCCACGCAGGAAATCGCGCCGACTGAGTCCAGCTTTCCGAGACATCGCTTGCCCTCCCGCTGCTCCTGCAGCACACGAAACCATATCACAGATGGCCGTTTCTCACTGCCTGTGTGCCTGGTGTTGATCACCTCCTTTGCATGGCGAACGCCATATCGTGCGAGCGCCACGGCCCCAGACCGACAACCGCACCTGTTATTCCGATGAGCACAGCGACGAAGGATCTCGTCGTTGGCACCTGCCACAAGAGGGCACAGCGAGGCCGCTCGCTCCCTGCGGTTGCCCGAGGCGACTGAATTGCGCTAGGTCGCAGTACTCGGAGAAGCGCCTGAGGCTTGGTAGCCGCTCGCGTCTCGCTCAACCTAGTCGAATGATATCTACCACCTGGCGTAGGTGGCAGCCCTTACTCTATCCAGGAGTGCTTTACATGTCTTTGAACAATGTGATCTCAGCGGCGAGCGCCGACGGAACCTCGCTGGCCAATGTAGCCTCAGAGATGCCGTATCCCTTGAGGAAACGCTCGCCCAGGAATGTGTGGCGCACGAACCATCCCGCCCGGATGGGGTCCAGGGTGCGCAAGGCGTCCACAATCCCTTGATGTAGTTCAACGAGGTTCGGTGGAGAGGGTATGGGCCCTGCCAGCAGCGCCACAGCCAGCATTCCCAGATTGGACCAGGCACGCATGAGCTCTCCATGGTCTGCCAACTCGACCATGGCGCGGTGGAAAGCGAAATCAGCCCTCAACACCGCGATCTGATCTTGGGCGTTGATCGCCTCCTGTATGCGGCTTACGCACTCTTCTAGGCGCGCAAAGCTTTCGGCGTTGGCGGAGCGCGCCACCAACCGCGCCGCCATCTCCTCGATGCAGGCGCGATAGGTATAGAGCTCGACGATGTACTTGGTTGAAAGGGATCTGACAAAGGTGCCTTGCCGATCCTTCTTGATCAAAAGTCCCTCGGCGACGAGTTCGGCAATAGCCTCTCGTACCGGAGCGCGGCTCACTTGCAGCTGTTCAGCCAAATCCGCCTCGAGAAGGCGGTCACCAGGCTTTAGGGCCCCTCTCCAGATCGCATCATGGATGCTTTCCACGATCTGTTCGCGCAGAGTGGATCGTTCCAGAGAACCAAACCGATTAGCCATGCTGGTCACCGCGCCCGTATGGTGCACTTAACAGTCAACACAGAAGACACCTCTCACTATGGGCTGTAGTGTATTTTGTCGACTGTCGATATTCGACAGCTACATTATAGCATCAGCTAGGCGATTTGTCAAGACCCATTTCGCCTGGCTCTTACTCACTTTGACAAACTTGGCGTCCTCGCCTACAAGGTGGTTTATGAGAACAACCTTTCGCGGAGGACGCCGATGGTCATACAGTACACCGATTTGCTCGTTTTGGGCCAAATGATGATCCCGCACATGCGGGTGACGCGCCAGCGCAACTTGGCTTTGGCTGCTTTGGGTATTCTCAAGGTACGAGAGGCCCATCTCACCATCTCGGAAATCGCCCGTGCTATCCCCAAACAGGCTTGATCATTGGCACAACCTCAAGCGTATCTGGCGCTTTCTCTCCAATGTGAAGTGGTCTCCTGCCGAGTGCTTTCACAGTTTGTGCGCATTCCTTCTGCTCCGCTTTCGAGTTGGCACCTTCCTGCCCGTGATCATCGATCAGAGCACCCTGGCTGGAAAGTGGGAGGTGCTGTGGGCATCCATCCCCTTTCGCGGGCGCGCACTGCCTGTGTCCTGCAAGGTGTTTCGTTATGCCGAGATCGGAGCAGCCCCCACAGGCAGCCAGACCAAACTCGAAGACCCATTCGTGCGGGACGTCGTAGCGATGATCCCACACTCCCTACACCCGCTGTTGATCTTCGACCGCGGTTACGCCAGGGTCACGCTCATTCCACTGTTGGACTTCCTCCAGGTGCGCTATGTGATCCGGGTGCGCAAAGACACCACTGTGCGTTATCGTCGCCAGTATCAAGGGCCCTTGTGCGGTGTGAAAGCACGACGCGGTGAGCTGATCTGGTGGCCGCATGTGTGGTACCACTCCCTACACCAGTGCAGCGTGAACCTGGCGATTACTCTCAACGATACCGCCGAAGAGCCATGGTACTTGGTCCCGAACCTTAAGCGGGGCGCTACCGCGGTGCACTGGTACGAACGACGGTTCCGCTGCGAAGAGCTGTTCAGTGATATCAAGGATCAATTGCACCTGGAGACGATTCGGATCAAGACCACAGAACGGGTCGAGCGGTGGTTGTCCGCCCTGGTAGTAGCCTACTATGCCATTACACGGATTGGAGTAGCGGCCCAAAGCGCAGGCCTCAGCCGCAAGGTCTGCAAAGACCCCGTCAGCCCCGCCTGGATGGCCTTGCGATTGCTCCAGATGCCTCAGATCCTCAAACCCCCGCTTCATTCGCAAAGCACTGGCAGTCTACAAGTGGTCCCTATCCTATGAAAGTGGGTAAGAGCCAGCCATTTCGCACTCTGGCAGGGCAAACGCAGAAAGGCCGGTCTGGGCAAAGCTATAGGGCAGAGTCGTCCCCAGTCCCCCATCTCGGTATCCTCGTCCCCGGAAAGTCTCCTGTCAAGCAAGATGGGTCAACAATCTCGACACACTCGCCCTGTGACCAAGCCGGAGGACTTGACGTCTGGTGTTTTCGCACTACATTTGTCATATCCGCTTAGCTTAGGGATTCGCCTTATCTGGTTCGATGGACACTTGCGCCGGTTAGCACGAGTTCAGGAGGATGGAATCTGTGCCTGTACATATCGTCAGCGACATCAGGGGTGACTTTGTCTCTGAATTCATCAAGGTTGGCGACCTGAACGGCGATGGTGCGCCGGACCTTCTGTTCGTGCAAAGCGTCCGTGCCACCCGTGCGATCACCTGTATGACTGCCACAAGCATCCACGGCGCGCCGCTCTGGCAGAGAGGCGCGCCGTCCGCCGAGAATGGCCGCATCTATAGCGACCTGCCGGTGCAGGTCCATGACTGGGACTGCGACGGCCGCAATGAGGTTCTCTATGTCGAGCAAGCGGTGTATGTTGAGCCACTGTTGACAGCGGGCTGGGCTATCGAACGAGCACAACGCTATGAGGGGGATGCCACAATGGTCGTGCTGGACGCGGCCACCGCGCAGGAGAAGCGGCGTTTTCCCATCCCTGCACCCGCGGATGACTGCTTTCTCTTCGCTGACCTGACCGGCCGAGGTTGGCGGCAGGATTTGGTGGTCAAGGATCGCTACTGGAGCATGTGGGGCATCGCGCATAGCGGCGAGACGCTCTGGCAGTGGACCGGCTCGACGGGGCATTTCCCGGCCATCTGCGATATCGACGGCGATGGTTGCGATGAGGTGTTCGTCGGCTTTGCGCTGCTGGATCAGGATGGTCGGGAGCTGTTCTGCCACGATGCTGGTGGCGCCCACCAAGACGCGGCCACGGTGGTGCAGCGCGCCGATGCGGAGTGGCTGCTGGCCTTTGGCAACGGCGGCGCGCATTGCCTCCTGTCGGATGGTCGCATGCTTTGGCAGCATCCACTGGTGGAGGCGCAGCATGTCATCGCTGGCCGCTTTCGGGCCGATTCGGCCCTGCAATTCGCCGTGCTGGATCGAGGCCAGCCGGTAGACCCAAGACAGCCTGCAGGGAAACGCCACCCAGCCACGCTCTATCTCTATGACGCGGATGGGCGGGAGATCTGGCGGCGGATACAGCCGGAGGGTAGCGCCTTTGCGGCGATCGTGGGGATCAACTGGCTGGGTACGCCCAACCTGCAGCAGATACTGGTCTACAGCCGTGGGCCACGAGACCCGGTCGCCATCTACGATGGGGAGGGGCAGATCCTGGAGCTGCTGGAGCCGCTGGCGCGGGATGATCAGGGGCGGGCGATGGATTGCTACGGCATGCGGGCCGATGTTTGGGGCGATAGTCGCGACGAAGTGATCCTTTTTGGCTGCGATGGCGCGCGTGTCTATGCCAATGCCCGGCCCCTCATGCTGCCCACGCACTACAATCAGACGCTCTACCCAGGGATGTAACAGCGGAGATGGTCCCGCTGTCGCGGTCGCCGCAGGACCTTTGCTCATGAGAATCATGCTACCACGTTGATAGTGTCGGCTGACCAGTTGGAACAGTAGCCAGGCAGCTATGAGGAGCTGGCGGCGGCGCTAGTGCGCGACGAGCTACGGCCAGAGCCGATGGCGTTTCGCGTGATAGTGACAGACAAGGAGAATGCCAGGCAAGGCGGCGAATCGTTCCACAGCACGCCCAAATGGTGCAAGCACTTGACGCACAGATGGCAGCAGGGCCACCGCCAAGTCAAACGGACAGTTGGCGGTGGCCCTTTTTGCTTGCAGACCAGATGACTCGGAGAAAGATCAGATGGCTACTGGTGCTGAACCACTACCGGCAGTGATAATACGTTCGCATGCTACTACAAATTGTGTACGCGCCCGGCGGGATTCGAACCCACAGCCTGCTGATTCGAAGTCAGACGCTCTGTCCGTTGAGCTACGGGCGCAATATTATTGGAGATTATAACACCAATCGGGACAGTGAGCAAACAATGGGCTACCAGCTGTACGGCAGGCGCGGTGAGGATGCGCCTGTTGCCTGCCCCGCTATGGCGTGCAGGCGGCCACTGCCGCATCGTGCTGCGCCGCCAGCGCCTCGTCCGCGGCCTGCTGCGTCAGCGAGTAGCGCAGACGATAGAGCGCGGCAAGCTGCTCGTGCAGCAGACGGCATTGCGCGCTATTGGCGTACCGCCCGCCCAGCCGTGCCTCCACTGCTGTCAGCTCGCTAATGCCAAACTCTACATAGCGCCGCAGCTCCGCCCTCTCCGTTCCTTTCAGGCGGTCGGCGGCCTGCAGGTGGACCCCGGCCTCTGCCACGTTCCCTTGCGCCAAATACTCGGCGCCCACCCAGATGCGGTAACCCCAGTCGTTGGGCCGCCGCTTTACGGCACGCAACATCGCGCCCAGGTCGTGCAGCCGCCGGCCATCATCCATCCACCGCTCCGCTTCGGCCAATGGCTCCAGCACGCGGCGCGCGTCCAGCACGGCGTTCACCTCGGCGTTGCCGGTAGTGCCGATCAGGTTATACGCCAGCAACTCTAGCGCGTGCGCACGTAACCACGTGCTCGCCATATCCATCATCACGTCGCCCACGCCGCCAGCACACGCCACCGTGCACAGCAGCAGTGCGGCCATGAGCATCGCTCTCGTGCGTGCGCGTCCGCTCATCGCAACATCCCCAGCAACACGGTGGACAGACTCGCGTTCCCCTGCACCGCCTTCAGGAATGCATCATCGCCCATACGGCCCGACAGATACGCCTGCAGATCTGCGGTGGGCACGGTCAGCGTGGCCACATGCTCGCCGCCGCGATCGCGATACTCGACCGCCACGCGGCGCACATTAAGCTCGTTCAGCGTCGGCCCCTTGAGCCAATTCTGCAGCGCGTCGAACGCGCGGGGGTTTGTGAAAGACGCCTCCGGCATGAATCCCTGCGACTCGTCCAGCAGAAAAAAGGCCACGCTTCCGTCTCGCCCCGTCATCGGCAACACGAAAAGCTGGAGGCCATAAAGGCTGACACCCGCCTCTCGTAACTCGGCCAGGATCGTCTGCTGCGCGACGCGGTCCGGCGTGCCAGCTAGGAGCCGCTGCGCCGCAGACTTGCGCAGCCCGACCGCCTCCAGCAGGCCGGACCGGAGGAAGATCAGCAGTGCGGCGACGGCAATGATCGCCAGCACCACCCATCGGCAGCCACAGCCCTCCTCATCCCCTTCCATGCCAGTCCTCTCTTATCTCGCCTCGCAATCCCGGGCTCGCTCGTCTCCTCCCAGCGATAGCTCTGCCAGATAGATGGCCGAGGGCGCCAGGCTGCTGCCGCTCCCCTCGTGGCTGGAATAGTACGACAGCAGCCCGCGTGTCTCGTCTAGGGCGACGAAACCCGGATACGAGTTGTCCCCGCCGCTGGGCAGCTCCAGCGCCTCTACCAGGCGATCGTCCGCCAGCCAGTACAGCGTCGTACGCGGCGCGGATGGGTCCACGGTCTTGCGGCCGCCCACCAGATAGCACTGACCCCAGCGCGCCAGCAGCGGCCCTCCCACGTTTCGCTCTAGCGGGGTGCGCTGCCACTGCTGATAAGGTGGGCGCGAGCGGCACAGTGTCGCTACGGGACGAGTACGTGGACCGCGAGCGATGGCCAGAATCGCTCCATCCGGCTCAAAGAGGAACGCTGTCTCGTCGCCATACATTTCCTGAAACCAACCGACAAAGTGCCAGATCAGCCCGTCATCACTGCCCAGCAGTGCCGCCTGCATTGCCGCTCCCGGCTCTTCCGCTCCATCCGAGGAGGCGAAATCGCGCCGCCGCCGGGCGCAGAGATACGCTCTGCCGTCCCATGCCGCCGCACGCCACACATAGTGGCCATATGTCCCCTCCAACAGGCGTGGCCCCTGCCAGTGCACGCCGTCGTCGCTCCAGACGGCATAGCCGAGGTGCTCGTTCACGTCGCGATAATCCGGCCTTTCCGGATGGTAACGCCACGTCCCGCTATAGACCCAGAGGCGCTCCCGAAAGATCAAGAAATGCGGGTCGCGCACGTCTCGGCCGGCCACGCCGAACGCGTGAACCGGCTGCCACTCGCCGCCATCGCGGCTGCGCAGGATGAGGATGCGCGACGTCGGGAACACCATATGGCCGTCCGGACAGCTCCGGAAGGTGAGATAGTAGTGATCGCGAAAGCGACACAGGTCGGTGAACGCATTGTGGTTGCCATCGTTATAGACGACGCGACAGGCGTTCAAGCGTATCTCCGGCCAGGCAGACACGGGCAAGCCTCCTGACCGCGCCCACTAGGCGCGATAGGTCCAGTTCTCGTTGCGAGAGAAACGCCACACCGACGGGAACAGCAGGTCCAGCAACGACATGATCGGCTCCGGCAGCTTGGTGCGGTGCAGCGCGCACAGCTCGGCGACGCTGCGGTAGCCGGTGATCAGTTGCCCGATAGCCACTGAGGGCCAGATCACCCATGCTGCCTCGTTGCTGGGGAAGCTCGGCGAGGTGAGCTTACCGTCATGACAGGCAAGCACACCGCGTCCTGTATCGGTCTCGAAGCAGATCTCACCCTCGGGCAGCGTTACGCCCTGCGGCAGGGCAGTGACCCCATCGCAGATCGCCTCGCGGACGTTAATCACGCGGATCCAGTCGCCATCGCCTATCGGCCCACCCTCCGGGTACGAGCCCTGCAGACGGTGCTCTGCGCCGATGGCGCGGGCCAGTGCCAGGAAAGGATACTCCAGCGAGGTGTGCACCGGATAGGTCGAGCCATAGCTGGGCGCGGCTGGATACTCAAAGAGGATGCGGCTCTTGCCGCGCTCGCGTGCCAGTGTCGCCGCAGCGCGTAGCGCCTCCGCCGCCTCCATCAGCGAGTCCGCCCGCACCTCCGTCACCAGCAGCAAGTCCTCTTGCACCGAATCCCCTTCCTCGAGCTGGAGACGATCCTTGGCTTCCGGGCCACCGCGTCCCAGCGCGCGATCGATCAGGTCGGGCGTGGCGAACACGCCCGAATGGTGGGTGAACACGTCAAACTTGAGCGGGCGATAGAGCGACGCCTTGCCATGCGCCACAACCAGCGGGATATGCGCCACACGCAGCGCCGCAAATACCTCTTCCATGATCGCCTTGAAATGGCCCTCGTCGCGACGGTCCTCACGGGTGGCGACATCCTTGATGAAAGCATAGCTGAACTCGCCTACCGGCGCGTCCATCGTTCGCGCCGGGTCCACCAGCACGAATGACACCGGCACATCGCCCACGACACGCACCTTGGCCCACTCTGGCGGCACGCTGTCAATATCCGCCTGATAAGAGTGCGCCATCACCTCCTCGATCGCCTTGCGACCCTCTTCCGTCTCTGCCGTCAGGATTTTGACTTCTTCGCTCATCGTTTCTGCCTCCTTACACCGGAAACACCGGCTTGTTGTGTTATGTTGACTGAAATGCCGCGCATGTACTTGCGCTGCGGCAGCGCATCTATCGGTGGCCCCAGAGCATCACATACCGGAGCACGACGCGGATCGGCCCTCGCGCTGCCAACCGCTCCAGGCGCGACAGGCCGCGGCGGAACGCATCATCCGGGAGCAGCAGCAGCGTTGATAGCCCCCGCTCGCGATAGATGCTGATATCGCGCGTCTCGAACGCATACTCAACCACCTCTTGCGCGATCCCCGCGAACCCCGCCGCGCGCATCTCGGCCATCAGTTGCGGGATGGACGGGTAGCGCCGCAGGTCCACCTCCACCGTCTCGGGAAAGTAGTCCGCGAGCGGCTCGCGGTGGCGGATGATATCTGCCGAGTCGGTAACGGTGCAGATGATGCCGCCGTCTACGAGAACGCGGTGCGCCTCCCGGAAGAAGGTGCTGCGATCCCGCAGATGGTGGATGACATCCACCGTGAAAAGGTGCGTGCAAGCTCCCGCCTTCAACGGCAGTGCCTCTGCCACGCCGAGCAGGAAGGCAATGCGGTCGCCGCGAGAGCGCGCCCGCGCCAACATTTCGGCGGAGGGGTCCACGCCCCACGCGATGCATTCCGTCGCCTCCTGCACCGCCACGATATAGTTGCCGGTGCCGCAGCCCACCTCCAGCACGCGCGCGTCAGGCCCCAGCTCGCCGCGCTGCAGTAGTCGCTCCAGCACGCGGGGATGCACGCGCCGGTACCGCGCATAGTCCGCCGCTAGCCGGTCATAGTTGATCGCCTGCATCATCGCTCCGCTCCTGACGAATCTGGCCCATCGCTAAAGCCAGTGCACGCGCGGCGGCGCCACGTTGCGACCTTTCCAGACGGCCCGGCCCGTCCATGCCAGCCAGAACGAGCACAGCGCGGCCGCAAACCAGAACCATGTTGTCAGCGGATAGAGCAGCACGAGGAAGAGTGGCAGCCGCATCCGCGCGTAAATCAAGGTCCAGAGCGCCAGCGACAGCACTGCCGCCGCTCCCGCCAGCCCCGGCGACCAGCTACCATGTGGCAAGCCTAGCGTCCATAGCCCCAGCACCACCACCGGCTCCGTGAACGCCAACGCCAGCCAGCTCCACACAAAGATAAAGCCGAGCGCGTGATAGCCAAAGGCGGCAAAGAGGCTCTTGCCCAGCCCTTGCCACACCTCGCGCCACGTGCGGTACATGCGGCACCCTACCAGCTCCGTGGCATCCACAAGACGCCAGCGCAGCCCCAACGCCGCCGCCCGGCGCACCAGCGCCAGATCATCCACCACTTGCTCTCGCACCGCCGCATAACCGCCGAGGGCCTCGTACGCGGCACGCCGCAGGCACATGAACTGCCCGATGCCGGCAGCCAGCGCCGGCGACCGCAACCGATACGCCAGCGGCAAAGGCACGAACGCCAGAATGCTCCAGGGGAGCATCGGCACCAGCAACCGTTCGCCCCACGAGACGACCTCCTCCCGCACCAAACCGGAGATAAGGTCGGCTTCTTCGGTCTCGAACGCGGCGACGAGGGAGGCGAGCGTAGTCGGAGCGTGCTCAGTATCCGCGTCGACAAAGACGAGCAGCTCGCCCCGCGCCGCGTCGGCTAACTGGTGGCAGGCCCAATGCTTGCCCAGCCATCCGGGCGGCAGCGGCGCACCTCGCAGCGCGCGCAGGTGTGGCGCTTCCTGCGCCAGCCGCGCCAGCACCTCTCCCGTGCCGTCGCTGGAGTGATCGTCTAGCACGACCACCTCATACGGCACGTAATCCTGCACCAGCAGCGACCGCACGCAGCGCTCGATCCGGTCGCGCTCATCGCGCGCCGGCACCAGGATCGACGCGAACGGCCGGCGGCGCGGCTGACCATATCGCGACAGGCGGCGTAGCGTCGCCGCGTTCCAGAGCGCGATCCCCAAGATCACCGCCACAAACACCACCAGGCTCGCCTGATGCCGCAGCGGCTCTGGCATCAGCGCGACCCACGCAGGCGTGGTCCAGCGCGCAGCTCACGGCGGTGCGTCCACACCAGCAGCAGCATGTTGCCCAACCAGATGAGCAGGAGCAGCCCGCTCACGCCCCGCGCCAGCAGATACACCCCCAGCCCCGCCATCGCCAGCAGCGCGGACCAAGCGTCGCGCTCTTGCACGGCCATCCACGCGCCGCACAACAGCCCCAGCACCGTCGGCCCCTCCCAGAGCGTCAGGCCAGTCCAGATGCCAAAGGTCGCGGCCACTGCCTTGCCGCCACGCCAGCGCAAGAAGGGCGAAAAGGCGTGCCCCAGCGCCGGCGCCAGCACCACGGGCACCAGCCACAGGCCGCCGACTTGGTAGGCATAGCGTGCCAGCGCCACTGGCAACGCCCCCTTGCCGACGTCCAGCAGCACCACTGTCACGCCAACCGGCCATCCGCCGGCGCGCCAGGCATTCGCCGCGCCTGGATTGCCATCACCCACGTCACGGATCTCTCGCCGCAACACGAGGCGGCCCAGCCATACGGCAAAGGGGAGCGCCCCCAGAGCAAACCCGGCCACGGTCAGCCCTAACCCGACGCGTGAATCGGTGTGGGACGGCTCGACGTCACCAACGGGCGCACGCGGCAACAGCAGCAGTGCCGCCAGCACCGCCAGTGGCAGGATAACTCTCCCTGTGTTCTCCAACTCGCTCACGAGCGGGCGCGATCGGCTCATGCGCCTCCTCTTTGCGGGCAATCGCCCATGCGCGAAAGGATGGCGCGGCTAGAAAAAGCCGCGGATCACCAGCAGGAAACCAAAGATGATCAGCGGGATGCCCACCACCGCCCCGATCACCGTCAGCGAGACCACAACGCCAACGATCATGATCACCAAACCCAGCACGGCGGCCACCACTCGCCCGGTCAGCGTGATAATGGCAGCCAGCAGCCGCCAGATGGCAGCAAAGGGCCACAGATACCAGGGTGTTGTCGTCTTGTCCAACATGTATTTCCTCCGTCCTTACGCGCTATCCAGGCGAACAGGCGGCCCGGCGGGCGGATCCCAACGGTAGCGCCGCCACACAAACACCTCGCGGAACCCGATCCGCGCATAGATCGGCCGCCCCATAGGCGACGCAGACAACACGCCGAGTTGACACCCCTCGAGACGGCCCTCGCGTAACACGCGCAGCGTCATGGCGGTGCCGATGCCTCGCCCTCGCGCGGCCGGCAGCGTCATCACCTGCTCCACCGAGACGACGCGCGGCGTGAGAAACGCCGCCGCCGTCGCCACCGGCTCCCCATGGAGCCGCCCGATCAGATGCCGATACGGGCGGTTGGGGTCCAGCCCCATCTCGCAGAACGCACGCCAGCAGAGATCGCGTGTCGCAGCGGGCATGGGACGGCGCATGGCCACGCCCCACACCTCCACCCATTCGCGCAATCCAGCGGCATCGTTCACCGGCTCGATCGTCAGGCCGTCCGGGTGCGGGAACGCCTCGTGCGCCCGCGCCAGCTCCACCGCCATCGCGGGCTCCTCCTGATAAAATGCCAGGCCGTGCGCCAGCAGCCGCGCCGCCAGCTCCGGAGGCGCGCTGGATGGGCCGATGTGCCAGAGCATCGGCACGCCCCGCTCGCGAAAGGGCTGCAGCGCCGACGCGATCTGCGCATCCACCGTCGCCGCGGCAAAGGCAGCGCGACAGATGCTGTTGAAATGCGTGTCAGGCCACGCCGTAAACAGCGACGTCAGGTGCGGCGACTCGTACACCTGGCCACGCAGCGCCACACCATAATAGCGGTGCAGCGCCGCCACCGTCCCCTCGATGATCGCGGCGCGCATCCCCATCGCACTGCTGGCCTTTTCTCTATGCATCGTTGCATCCCCTTGCCCGAAAGTGCCCGACCATCAACGGACAGACAGCAGGGCGTTTCCAGCCCGCTTTTGGCAGGTTGGAGCGATGCTGGCCGGCACCAGGCGCGGTTCAATGAGCCGATAATAGTATACGCGGGCCGATGGGGCTTGTCAAGCTGCGCTCGCTTCCAGCAGCGCCCCACATCCTCCCCCGCCCTTCCTCCGGCGGGACAAGAACGCTGATCGTGCCTTCTTACCTCACGATCTCCTGCGCCGCCTGATCCATCACGTCCAGCGTTTCCTCGATGTCCGCCATGGTATGCGCGATAGAATAGCCGTGGTGCGGCGAAAAGTGATGCAGATAGACGCCGCGCTTGAGGCAGGCGAGATGGAACCGCGCCATCATGCCCATGTCCTGGCGCATGGTGTCGCGATAGTTGCGCGGCTCTTCAGACAGGCCAAAAAGAAGCCCAAAGCGCGCGCCGATCCCCTGCACCCACGCCACAATGTCGCGCCGATCAAAGATCTCGCGCATGCCGCTGTAGAGCCGCTCGCCCAGCGCGTTGAGGTGCGCATAGAACTCGGGCTTGGTTGCCTCCTGCAGAAAGGCGCGCGCCCCCACCACTTGCATCAGGTGCGCGTTGTACGTGCCGCTCTGCAGCGCGGGGCCCACCGGCGTGCAGGCGTTCATAATGTCTCCCCGCCCCATGATCACCGAGAGGGGCAGCCCGCCACCTACTGCCTTGCCCAGCACCGTCATGTCCGGCGTGACGCCCATGTCCGCCACGGCGCTGCCTGGCCTCACGCGAAAGCCACAGAGCACCTCGTCAAAGATGAGCACGATCCCCATCTCGCGTGTCAGATCGCGGACGAGCCGCAGGAATTCAGGTGTGGGGCGCAGGCCCTGCGCGTCATAGTTGATCGGCTCCATGATCAGCGCGGCGATCAGCCGACCGTTCTCGCGCAGCAACCGCTCTACCGCCGCGGCATCGTTGAAGGGCAGCACCGTCACCCGCGTGGCATTCTCCGGCGGGATGCCCGCCGAGTCGGGCACAGGCCGCGGCGCAGTCGGCTCGCCCGCCAGCTCCAACCTGGGCCGGCAGCTAAAGCCGACGGTGTCGTTCACGCCATGATAGTGCCCCTCGAACTTGGCGACGCCCATGCGCCCGGTGTAGGCGCGGGCGATGCGCAGCGCGTGCCATGTTGCCTCGGTGCCGGAGCCAGTGAACCGCACGAGGTCGTGCCCCGGGAAGAGGCGCAGCAGTTCCTCCGCCACCTCCACCTGGATCTCGGTCTCGTAGGCGCAGAGGATCCCCTTTGCCAGCACTTCTTGCACGGCGGCGACGACGGCGGGGTGGCCGTGTCCCAGGAGGCTAGCGCCATGCGACATGTTATAGTCTATGTAGCGGTGACAATCCACGTCATAGACATAGGCGCCCTGTCCGCGCTCCATGAAGATGGGTTGCTCGAGCGCTGGATCATAGCGGGCTGAGGCGTTGACGCCCCCTGGCATCACCCGCCGGGCGCGGGCGTGGAGCTGCCGGCTTCGTGACAGATCAAGATCGTCGGTCTTGGACATCAGGTCCTCCTTGGATATGTGATCGCGTGCAGCCTCTGGCGAGAGGTTGCTGAAAACTCCCTACTGGCATGTGCCCCACGGGTATCGAACATCGGACAAGTCCCCGGCGAAGGCAGACACCCATTGAGCCGCAGGATCTGAGAATCTGAACAACCCGGCCTGTCATGGGCAAGCCGCACAGCGGCGAAGCAATCCCCATGTCGCCGGTTGGAGATTGCTTCGGGCTTCCCTCGCAACGGCGCTGGCCCTGTCATCATTGAGCCGAGAGGGACTATCCCGGGCCGTTCTGGTCCTCGCCTCTGCCGTTGGTCACCTGCAGCGTATATGACACATCCGGGTCCAGCGGGTAAATGGGGCGGCCCAGATGTCGCCAGGGGAGCGCGCTAAAGAGCGGCGTGGCGGGGCCGATGGCGCGGATGATCATGATCTCGTCCGCCAACGGCCCATACGCGGCGCGGAACGCGGCGGGCGACTTGACCTGCACGATGCGCGCGTCGGCGGGCTCCAGCCCCAGGCTACGATAGAGCTGTGGGTCCCACTGCGAGACGGCACGCTCCATCACCACCAGATGAATGCCGCCCTGCACCAGCACAACGGTGCGTCCCATGCGGTGCTCCACGCCGCGCATCCCCGGCCCCTTGAAGCGAAACACGCCATCGGAGATCGTCTTGATGTAGCCGGTGAACTCGACCGGCTGAAAAAAGGCCGGCGCCAGCTTGCCTCCCACCTGCACCGTCAACTCGGCCCCCACGCCTGCGGTGATGGCCTGTGCCACCACTGGCGGGTCCACGATGTTCAGCAGCGCGGTAACGGAAAGGGGCGCGGCGCGCAGCAACGCCTGGAGCACGACGGTGCTATCGCCTGTGGAGCCGGAAGTGGTGGCGTCGGACGAGTCGCAAAAGACCACCATGCCGCTCTCCCGCGCCAGCGCACACTGTACCGCGTCTTCCGGCGCGATCAGCTCAGGCACAAAGTCGTGGCGCCGCGCCCAGAACGCTGCAGCCACCGCCATGGCGCGCTCGCGTGCGCCCTCCGGGTCGCCATCGGTAACGATCAGCACCGAGGAGCGCACATCAGAGGTATCCAGCCACGGCTGCACCGGATAGACGCTGCCGTGCAGGATCTCGCCTGCCGCCTCGGCGCGCAACACCAGCGCCAGCACCTCCGCCAGCGGGCCATCGGTGTGGCGGGCGTTCTCCGCGGGCAAGATCATCGGCAGGCGGGCCAGCGCCATGGTGGGACGCAGCTCGCCACGGATCGCGCCGACGAGAATGCGCGCCGCGCGCTCGCCCGTCTCATAGAGGTCAATATGCGGCGCGGTGTGATAGCCCACCAGCGCCGTGGCCGCGCGCACCATGCGTGGCGTGACGTTGGCGTGCAGGTCCAGTGTGCCCACCACCGGCACGCCGTTGCCCACGATCCGGCGCACCTCATCCAACACGCGGCCGGTGGCGTCCGGCTCATCCTCGCTCATCATCGCCCCGTGCAGCACGAGGAACACGCCCTGCACCGGCAGCGCCGCGCGCAGCCGCGCCAACAGCTCGTCCAGCAGCGCGGCAAAAGTCTCGCGGCGCAGCGGCGCGGACGACATGGCGCGCGCCGCCAGCAGCGGCGCCACCTCGCAGTCGGGCAGCGCCGCGAATACGCTCATCGCGCCCGCCTCCTCGATGCGCACCCCCTGCAAATTGGCTAGCACAGCGTAGCCACGGTTCAGGCGACGCGCGCCGAAATCCTCCATGTCGGCCATGTGCGGCGAAAAGCTGTTCGCCTCGTGGCCAAAGATACCCAATGCAATTCGCATCCCTTCCTCCTAACACAAGATAGGCGCATCGAGCGGGCGCTGGTTGCGCCGTGTGCACTCACCTAGCGAGAAGCTAGGCCACGAGAGTCTGCCCACCCTCGAGCACCGCCGCAAAGAGATCGCCCTTGCCTGCGACTCGCTCCGGCATCATCTTCATGTCCAAGTCCGCTGGCTCAAAGCCGCCCTCCTCAACTTCACGCCAAGAGAGTGGGGCAGATACCGGCGCGCCGGGGCGAGCCCGCAGGGTGTACGCGGCGGCTGTGTTCCGGCCGATGCTGTTCTGCGCGTAATCAACGGTCACCTCCCGCCCCTTATGCGTGTTGCCGTGAGCAACCGCGATTAGGTTCGGGCACCTATCCGCCAGCTCGCCTGCCACTCCCCTGACCCATTCTCGCACTTGACTGAAGGTGTGGCCCGACGCGAGTGGCATATAGACGTGAATGCCACGCCCACCACTCGTCTTGGGATAACCCTTCAGGCCTCGACCGTCCAGCGCGTCGCGCAGGCGCAAAGCGGCCTGCAAGACATCAGCAAATGATGCGCTTTCGCCCGGATCAAGGTCGAAAACCGCCATGTCCGGCTCGTCCAGCGCGGACGCACGGCACGCCCAGGCATGAAACTCTATAGCGGCGGCGTTCGCCCACCAGAGGATCCCTGCCGCGTCATCAACCAGCAGCAGCTCGATCGGCTGCCCAGTGGTCACCGGCCGGTATACTTGTCGCGGAAGCCATTCCGGCGCATAGTCCGGCGCGTCCCGCCGCCAGTGGCCGGGCCCCTGGTTGCCCTCCGGATAGATGCGTAAAGTGAGAGGGCGCAGCCTGATATGCGGCAACATCGTCGGCGCGATCCGGCGATAATACGCAAGCATATCGCCTTTGCGCAGCCCTTCATCTGGCCAGAATACCTCGTCGAGATTCGTGACTGCGACAAGGCGATCATCCACCCGCCATTCCTGCCCATCATCGGCAGCCATCGGCTCAGCTCCTCACGGACAGCAGACATGCGCCGGTTCACTCGCGGCATTATACCCCAAAGCCGGCTAGGGTGCGAACGCGACAGGAAAGCGATCAGCCGCCAGCACTTGCGTCTGCTGGCGGCTGATCGCTAACCGCCGAAGGCTCCAGCTATCCCCTCGGTGCGGGAGGCGCCATGCCATAGGCCGTCGTCAGGCCGCTAAGCAGCAGCACGGCGATGCCAAACAGCAGGTTGACGATCAGCAGCCCCGTCTTGACCTTCTCCTGCGCCGGTGTCGGCGCGCCACCACGGCGCACCAGCGCGATGCTGCGGTAGAGGCTGATGACCACCATGGCGATCACTAGGATATGCTTGAGCGACAGGTAGGTGGAGTAGGGATCGGCGAACGAGAGGAACCCCTGGAACGCGCTGGCGCGGCGCGCCAGCAGCACGCCAGTCACCCAGAGGCCGGCCATGCTGATATACACCGCCACGCTGAGACGTCTCTGGATGGCGTCCATCGTCTTCTTGAGCTGTGGCCCCATGCCGAGCGCCTGCCGCAGGCCCGGCAGCACGGCGACGAGCAGTGCAAAGAGGGCGCCGATCCAGATGGCGGTAAAGAGATCGTGCAGGAAGGTAACGAGCGCAAAGACGGTTTGCTTGGGCATGGTGTCATCTCCTCGCTATAGCAGGCGGGTGGATTCTGTCGGGCGCGGCACCTTGCCGACCATCACACGAAACAGGCCCTGGCTGGGGTTGGACAGGCGATGCGGGATGCGCGCTGGGCTTTCGATCAGCGTGTCCGCCGACACCATGACCTCCTCGTCGCCGATGTGCACCATGCCCTCGCCCGCCAGCACGTAAAAGAACACATCCACCGGCGTGATGTGGCGCTTGAGCGACTCCCCCGGGTGCGGATCAATGACCATCACCTGCGCGTGCTCGGTGTCATACAGCTTGCGCACCCTGGCGTTGTGCGGGTTGGCGATCTCTGCAGCTTCCACAAGTCGTACGGTTTTCATCTCTCCCCTCCTACTGTATGCTCTGGCTTGTCGTCCCCCTTTGGCCCGTGCGCCGCGCCGGCGATGGCACGCTCCAGGAGGGCGAACAGGGTCTCTTGCTCGTCCGGCGATAGCGCCTTGAGCAGGCGACGCACCTTGCGACAGCGGAACTCGCGCGCTTGCTGTTGCAGCTGGCTGCCGCGCGGCGAGAGCGTCACGCGCACCGCGCGACCGTCGTCCGGGTCCGGCACGCGCTCCAACAGGCCCCTTCTGGATAGTTGACTCACCGCCACGCTGACGGTGGGCGCAGTCAGCCCCAGCCCTGCCGCGATCTCCCCGATCCCGGCGCCGGGGTTGGCGGCGACCCAGTCCAGCAGCGCGACCTGCGACACCGACAGCCTCCGCGCCTGCATCGGATTCTCGCCAAAGGCGATACCGCGCAGATGAGTGAGGATACGCAGGAAGCGGTCCTCGGCGGTGGGCATGGGCGTTCTTCCTTTCGCTTTTGATTAGTTAGACAAACTAATTATACCACCGAAAACGCCAGGAGTCAAATCGCGCCGCCACCCGCTGCATGGCATTTGGTCGTGCGGGCTCTATCCGTAGTATAATGCAGGCGAGGTATGCCGTGTTTTTCTTGTGCAACGCAACGCGAGGTAAGCATAATGAACAAACGCCAGGTGGTCGAACTCGCCATCCAGGGCCAGCGCCCGCCCTATGTGCCCTGGCATTTCGGCTTTACCATGGAAGCGCGCGCCAAGCTCACCGCACACTATGGCGAGGCCGATCTCAGCGCGCGCCTGCAAAATCACCTGCTGGAGCTGGGGAACGGCATCGGTTTCTTTGAGACGATCGGCCCGGATCTGGTACGCGACCACTTTGGCGTGGTGTGGGACCGTAGCATAGACAAGGACATCGGCAATGTCGTCGGCACGGTGCTGCCGCAACCGACGCTGCGCGGCTATGCGTTCCCCGATCCGCAAGAGGCGCGCTTCTACGCCGATATCCCGGAAAAGCTGGCCCGCTTCGGCGATCGCTTTCGCGTCTTTCAGGTAGGCTTTTCGCTCTATGAGCGCGCGTGGACGCTGCGCGGCTGGGAGAACCTGATGTGCGACTTTTACGAGCACCCGGCATTCGTGCACGAGCTGCTGAACACTATCGCCGACTGGAACATTGCCCAGATTCAGGGCGCGTTGCGCTACGAGATTGACGCCGTCTATTTCGGCGACGACTGGGGGATGCAGCGAGGATTGCAGATGGGGCCACGGCTCTGGCACGAGTTCATCTATCCCGTGTTGCGGCGCATGTACGGCTTTGTGCGAAGCCAGGGCAAGTACGTTTTCATACACTCGTGTGGCGACGTGGACGAGCTGTTCGACGACCTGATCGCCATCGGCCTGAACTGCTTCAACCCCTTTCAGCCAGAGGTGATGGATGTGGACGCGCTCCTGCCACGCTATCGTGGCCGACTGGCATTTCACGGCGGCCTCTCCACGCAGCGCACGCTCCCCTACGGCACGGCGGATGAGGTGCATCGCGCCACGCAACACCTGCTCGATCTGGGCCGAGACGGGGGCTATATCTTTGCCCCGGCGCACGATGTCGAGGGGGATGTGCCGCTGGAGAACATGCTGGCATTCATCGAGACGGTGCAGGCGCAGCCCGGCTTCAGTCCGGGCAGTTGAGGCATGGGAGGTGATGGCGATGGCCTGGCAGGATCGGTTGCAGGGAGACCCGCTCTCCTGGCTGTTGGCCTGTGAGTCGCCGGGCGTGCGTTATCTGGCGCTGCGCGACCTGGTGGATCGGCCGGCGGATGATGCAGAGCTGGCGGAGGCGCGCCGCGAGGCATATGCGGCAGGCCCCATAGCGGCGGTCCTGGCGGCCATGGAGCCATCGGGATACTGGGTCAAGCCCGGGGCGGGCTACAACCCCAAGTATCGCGCTACCGTCTGGTCCATCATCCTGCTGGCGCAACTCGGCGCGTCGGCAGCGGACGACCGCGTGGCGCGGGGCTGCGCGTACCTGCTGGATCATGCGCTGGCCCCGCAGGGCCAGTTCACCATGACCGGCGCGCCTTCGGGCACGATTGACTGCCTGCAGGGCAACCTGTGCTGGGCGCTTACAGCGCTGGGCTATGCGAATGTGCGGCTGGATGCTGCCTTTGCGTGGATGGCGCAGAGCGTTACCGGCGAGGGGGTGGCCCCGCAGGAAGAGCGGGAGGCCAGCCTGCGCTACTATACGGCCAAATGCGGGCCAAGCTTTGCCTGCGGCGCGAACAACAGGCTGCCTTGCGCCTGGGGCGCAGCCAAGGTGATATTGGCCCTTAGCCACCTTCCCGCGGCGCAGCGCACGCCACTGATCGCGCGGGCCATCGAGCAGGGGGTGGCCTTCCTCTTCAGCCGAGACCCGGCGGTGGCGGACTATCCCTGCGGGTATAGCGGCAAGCCGAGCGGCAACTGGCGAAAGTTCGGCTTTCCGGTGTTCTATGTCACAGATGTGCTGCAACTCGTGGAGTCATTGGTCGCCCTGGGCTATGGTCATGATCCGCGGCTAGCAAATGCGCTCGACCTGGTCTGCCAGAAACAGGATGCCGCCGGGCGTTGGGCGCTCGAGTACGATTATTCCGGCAAGACATGGGCCGATTTCGGCGCCAAGCGCCAACCGAATCCCTGGGTCACGTTGCGTGCGTTGCGCGTGCTCAAGGCGCTGGGGTGAGGATTAGCGTCGCGCAATTGGCTGCGTCGGGGGATGGAATCCCCGGCTGAAGGCAGCGACGCAGGCAGATTCAGCCGGGGAGCTTCGGCACCCAGTACTGTATGTCGGCACCTCACTCGCGGACAAGGCGCAGCACCACGTCATGGCCCGGCCACGGCGCGGTGAGATCGCGGCGTGCGCCTCCCTCCACCGTGCCGCCATCCTGCGCCACACCATCCACGACGCGGTACCACTCCACACGGAACGTGCCAGGCGCATCTTCCAGCGCCACACGCAGGCGCGCCGTCTTCTGCGGGTCAACATCCGCCTCGCGATCCTGGCCGCAGGCGTTCGGATGGTAGATCAGGTACTCGTCGTGGCCACGCCGCGCCGCCTTGGGGCGATCCTTTCCCGTGGCTCCGTCCACATCTGCCGCCACGCTGTCGTCCGGCTGAAAGCGCCACAGCTCGATGCCGCGCGTGACAAAGAAGCGTTTGATGTGCGGCACAGCGTCGAGGCCATGCAAGCCCGTCGTGTAGGTGTGGTTGTCCTCACCGATCCATCCCGTGTTATAGGGAATCGTGGCGGTCTGGCTATACGGGTGGATGCGCCGCCATCGCCCGCCGTAGCTGGCCGAGCCGCCGGAGAGAAGCGCCGCCCAGAAAAGCCGCCGGAAGTAGTAGCACGGGTGCAACGGATCGAGGCGCGGGCGGTCTTGCTCATAGCGATCCTCGCCCAGAAAGGTATGCAGCGGATACGGCGCATAGCGCGCGATCTCATCGCCGGCGAGATCGTAGGCGTGCTCGATGTGGATGAAACTCACCCACTTGTCCCGTGACGTCAGGAACGGAAAGGGCATGAAGCGCTTGGGCCCGGCAGAAAGCAGGTGATGCCAGGGGTCGTGCGCTGCCACATACTCGCCCACCTCGCGCACAAATGCCTGGTTGTTGGGGAAACCCTCGTCCGCGTGGATGTCGTTGACGATCAGCCAGAAGAGCTGCGGAAAGGCGGCCCAGCGCGCCAGCATGTAGCGCATGGTGCGTACCCGTGCCTCCGGCGGCAGCTCCTGCCAGACGAGCCCTGTGTTGTCCTGTCCCCACTCCTTCAGGCCGAACAGGATGAACTCGATGTATATCTCAGGATAGTGATTCAGCAGCCAGGTCAGTCGTGCGTCGGTCATCTGGAACTTGGTCAGGTCAAAGCGGCTGTGATCGTCCGGCAGCCAGGGATAGTTGTCCAGCATATCGGGCGACCCGCTGTCGTCCCACGCCGCGCCGCCCACGCAGCCCGCGCGCAGCGACGTGATCCCCTGCCGCCATGCGTCCGCCACATACTCCTGCCACGCGGTCTCGCTGGCGCGAAACAGGGCATAGGCGGTGTCGTTCAAGTTGAGGAACCAGCGCCCGTCGTCGGTCATCCACTGCTTTGGGTTCCGGGCGTGCGGGCGCAACATGCCGCGCAGCGTCGAAGGGACGGCGGTAAACGCACCCTCGACGCCATTCAGCTTGCGATCGTGGATCGAATCGGCGCGCCAGCGCCACCGGCCCGCCTCCGTTACATAGACGCGCGCGCGCCACGTGTCGCCGCCGTCATAGAAGGCATAGACGGTAACCGCGTGCGCCGGCCCGGAGGGCGGCGTGAAGGTTACGGTGCAGAGCGTGCCAAAGGGATTGTCCACATGCCCATTCCCTGCCAACACGACCTCATGCACACCCCACCGGCGGGCAATCTGCTCGCCAGTGGTCAGATTGCTCTCGCAAGGGGCGATCTCTTGACTCATCTTCTCCCTCTTCCCGCTGGCCGTCCGCACGGGGTGAACCGGGTAATAGGTCGTCTGCACCGTGTGCGGCGATCTGGTGGTCGCCGGCTAAACAGCGACGATGGCAGCGATATTGGCCGCGATCCGCTCCGCCTCTGCCGGAGAGACCGCGCCCATCGCCAGGTCGCAGCGCCACTCGCCCTGCGCTGGGATGACCTTGATGTTCCCTTTGGTCTTTTCCGCGTGATACCCTTCTGGCTCGGCGGTGGCGGGGAGCACCAGCCCCAGCGCGTCCTGATCCGGCGTGCGGCAGATCCAGCGCACGCCGATATCGAGTTGCGACGGGCGATGCCGTACATAGTCCGCGTGGCTGTCCGGGTGAACCTGCAACGTGTGCGCCCACCCGTCCGCGTCCGCCAGATAGTCAATGCTAAAGACGACCTCCGGGTCAAAGGTCAGCTCCGGCGCGAGCACATGGTGCTTCTCTGGATGCCGGCCTAGCTCCTCCAGCAGCTCGCGGTAACCGGGGAGCGGCCGCACATGCGACGGGATGCTGCGCCGCACGCGCACATGTTCCGGCGTTACCGGCGCGCTATACACCACCCGCCCATAGTCCACAGGGCGAAAGTTGATGTGCGCCAGATACATCAGCTCCATCGGCGTACGCTTCAGGTTCTGGATGGTCATGGAGAGCTCCATCAGCGTGGCGCCGGCGTGCAGCTTGACCAGCGGCCGCGCGATGTAGTTATGGCTGAAGGCCACCGTGTGCTGGTATGCGCCTCCCAGCCCGATGTACGGCCCCGTCGCGTCCTCGCCGATGACGAGATGCGACTGCTGGTAGGGCGCATTGGGCAGCTCGCCGTGCAGTGGATGGGTGTCTTCCGGCCCGGGCACGCCCATCGCCGTCGCGCCGCAATGGACGAGGAACGCGCCGTAGGTCTCCAGGTACTGCCGTGTGGCGCGCGGCTCGTCGAACATGGATTTCATCGTTAGCTCGCGCCCGTCAAAGCGGGCGGACCAGATCTGCTGTCCCTGGAAGGGCAACATGATCAGCTCACCGCGCTCGTTCTGGAGTCGCAGCGCGGCGACGCCGCTGGGGTAGCGGAAGGCGCTGGCGCGGAGCGGACCAAATTCGGCCAGCACCGCCTCCTTGGGCGCAAAGAAGCTCTCTTGCAGATGCATCTTGGTCTCGAACATAGCTCCGGCTCTCCTCCCCCTATCAGGGCATGTGTTGCAATGACGCCCGCATTATACTACAGCTCGGCGGAAGCGACTAGCAGGCAAGTGTCATAGTGGAATACCCGGACCGCAGATGCAAGATATCGTCGGCTCACTCAGGGACAGGCTATCGCGATCAGAGCCAAGTTGGTGAGAGAGGGGCGGCTTGGCCGCTTGCGCGTTCAGTGGCTTTGGAGTATAGTGACGTCGTTCTGAACACATGGGAAGGAGCAAATCATGTCCAAACTGCCTGTCGCTCTACAACTCTATACAGTGCGTGACCAACTGGCCAAGGACTATGTCGGGACGGTGGAGCAGGTCGCCAAGATTGGCTACCGCTATGTCGAGCTGGCGGGACGCCCGCTGCCAGAAGCCGAGCTGAAGGCGCTGTTCAAGCGGCTCAAGCTGCAAGTCATCAGTGGCCACGAGGGGATGGACAACCTGCAGAAGGACACGGATGGCCTGATCTCGTTCTATCGCGACCTCGGCGCGCCCTATCTGACGCTGCCCTCGCTCCCCGGCGCGGTGCGCGAGAGCGGCGATTACGTGCGCGTCTTTGCCGAGATGAACCGCATCGGCGAAAAGTGCCACGCCAAGGGCCTCACCTTCTGCTACCACAACCACGATTTCGAGTTCAAGACCAGGGTGGGCGACCAGACCCTCTTTGACGCGATCTACTCCCACACCGATCCCCGCTATGTGCAGGCGCAGATCGACACCTACTGGGTGTACTTCGCGGGACTGGACCCGGCGGCGGTGATCCGGCAATATGCAGGACGCTGCCCGCTGATCCACCTGAAGGACATGCCGAAGGATTTCACGACCTTTGCGCGTCCGGCGCGTTTCGCCGAGGTGGGCGAGGGGCAACTCGATATGCAGGCGATCTTTGCCGCCAGTGAGGCCTCCGGGGCCAAGGCGTACATCGTCGAGCAAGATCTGTGTGATCGGCCATCGCTGGAAAGCGCCAAGCTCAGCTTCGACAACCTGCACAAGTGGGGCAAGGTCTAGCGAGCACGAGGGAGGCTCATGAAAGCATCCGTGCTACAGAACCCGCATCTGCCGGGCGATACTTTTTACTACGAGCGCGGAGAGATCGGCGCGCTCCTGATCCACGGC
Source organism: Chloroflexota bacterium (assembly GCA_019873665.1). GTDB lineage: Bacteria > Chloroflexota > Anaerolineae > JAAYEA01 > JAAYEA01 > JAIOAV01. Next base: position 6,981 of record JAIOAV010000019.1, on the reverse strand, counting down.
TACACGGCGACGACGGCGGAAGTGCGCTTGCTAGGCGACTATCTGGCAGGCCATGACGTCACCGTCTCCGCGCCGTTGCTGCCCGGACACGGCACGACGCCGGAGGAGATGAACCGCTGCCGCTGGCAGGATTGGGCGGCGGCGGTCGAGGAGGCGTATACGGCGCTGCGCGCCCGCTGCCGCACCGTATTCGTGGGCGGCGAGTCCATGGGCGGCCTGCTAACACTCTATCTGGCGACGCGCCATGCGGAGATCGCCGGGCTGATGGTCTATGCCACAGCGCTCTATGCGGCGAATAAGCTGCTGCCGCTCGCGCCGCTCCTGCGCTATTTTATCAAGGCGTTGCCCAAGGAACGCAAGCCGGAAAGCGAGTGGAATGCCGCGGATCGGCGCTGGCAGGGATATATAGTGCACCCGGGCAACGGCGCCGCGCAGTTGTACCTGCTGTCGCGCCACGTGCGGCGCACGCTGTCGCAGGTGCGCCAGCCGATCCTCATCATGCACGGCCTGCAAGATGACACGGTGCAGCCGCGCTCGTCGCAAGAGATCCACGATCGCGTGGCCTCGCGCGATAAGGAGCTGGTATGGCTGGAGCATTCCACGCACTGCCTCCTGCTGGACATCGAGTACGAGCTGGCGGCAGAGCGCACGCTGGCCTTTATCCGGCGGCTCGCCGGGTAGGACGCCGCCACGGCAGCTACATGCGGGGATGACCGCTCGCTTCGCGCCGCGAGGCGGGCGGTCTCTCCTGTGCATGGCGCGTCATGCAATACGGAGTGCATCATGTTCCTGACGCCATCGGGGCGGCCCAATCGGCGCTGGCTGATCGGCGCGTTCCTCTGCCTGCTGCTGGGCGCGCTCTTTTGGCGCACGCTCCTCTGGCAAGGCGTGTTCTATGTGGGCGACCTGCTGCGTCTGCACTACCCGGAGCGGATCGCGTCGCTGCGCGCTCTGGCGCAGGGGCAACTCCCCCTCTGGACGCCGGATACGCTGGCAGGGTATCCGCTGCTGGCGGAAGGACAGTTTGGCCCCCTCTACCCCGTGAACTGGGCGCTGCACCTTCTCCTTCCGCCCGACATCGCGTTCAGCTATTATGTCATCTTGCACTATCTGCTGGCGGGCGTTGCCATGATCGCCCTGGCGCGCGCCTACCGCTTGTCGTGGAGCGCGTCGCTGCTGGCCGGGCTGACATACATGTGGAGCGGTTTCGGCATTGCCCACCTCAACCACCTTAACATCCTGGCGGTGTTCGCCTGGACACCGCTGCTGCTGCGAGGCGCACGCGGCCTGATAGGTGCGCTGGCGGCAGGTTGGCGGCTGGCGGTGTGGCCCGCGCTGGCGACAGCGGGGGTGTTCGCGCTGATCCTGTTGGCCGGTCATCCCCAGATGGCGTTTCTGGCGGCGCTGCTGGCGCTGCTCGTCGGCACGGGGGAGTGGGTTTGCGGGGAACGGCGCGGCTCTCTGGCGCGGCGCGGCGTGACGGCGCTGGCAGCGGCGCTGATCGTGGCCGCGCTGGCGGCGGCGCTGGCGGCGGCGCAACTGCTGCCCACGCTGGAGCTAACGCGGCTGTCGCAGCGCGCCGGCGGGCTGGACCCGGCGTTCTTTGCCTCCTTCTCGCTGCATCCGGGCTATCTGGCTCTTCTCCTCTCCCCTTTCCTGCGGGGCAACCCGTACCCAGACCTCTCGCCGGAGCTGGTGGGCTACGTGGGTATCCTGCCGCTGCTGCTGGCGGCGGCAGGACTGTGGCAAGCAGCCCGGACGTGCCGGACACCGGGGACGCGGCAGGCAGGCGAGGAGTTCATGCGCTGGTGGTGGGCGGGGATCGGGCTGCTAAGTGTGTTGCTGGCACTGGGCCGCTGGAATCCGCTCCACATCTGGCTCTTGCGCTTGCCGCTCTTTAACTGGTTTCGCGTCCCGGCCCGTTTTCTGCTCTGGTTCACAGTGGCGCTGCCGTTGCTGGCTGCGGCAGGCGCGGACGCGGTGGCACGCGCGCTGCCGGAGCGCCCGCTGCAGCGCGGCGGGCCAATGCTGGCAGGTAGCGCGCTGCTCCTGATGGTGGGGCTGGCCTGGCTGGATGATCCCTCACGGCTGGATGGGTTGCTCGTCGCGTGGCGCGCACTGCCGCTGATGTGGGTCGCCGCTGCGCTGGCACTGCTGGCATGGGCGCGGCGTGGGCGGATCGGCCGCCGCGCCTTTGTGGCGCTGGCGCTACTCCTTCTGGCCACCGATCTGGGAGCGTTTGCCTCAGTGTGGCGACTGACGTACAACGCCACGCTGCCGCGCGATGTCTTCCGGGCCGAGCCGCGCGTGCTCGCCTTTCTCCGTGCCGACGACACGCTCTACCGCACCTACACGCATGAGGAGATCTTGCCGGTGTGGCCGGTGATGCGCGAATCGCTCTATCCGAACCTGGCGCTGCAATATGGCATCCCGTCGGCTAATGGCTACTGGCCGCTCGTGCCGCAGGCGTGGGCCGCGCTGCAAACCGGGCTGACGGCGCCACTGGCGAACGCGCTGAACATCAAGTATGTGCTGATCCCGCAGGTGCTGCCGGTGGACGAGGCCAGCGAGTTCTATGACGTGGAGGATCCCCTGGCGCCGACGCTGGTGGGGCGCACGCTGATGACCCCGGCGCTGATGGTGCAGTCGGTGATCGTCGAATCGTACGTCAGCCACGCCGCCGACCAGCCGAATGGGCGCGTGGCGGCGGAGATCGTGCTCTCCGGCGCGGCAGGCGAGACGCAGCTGCCGCTGCGCATCGGCGTGGATACCGCCGAGTGGGCGTATGAGCGCAGCGATGTGCGGGCGCAGGTGCGCCACGACATGCCAACGGTGGCGCGCACCTTCCCGGCGCGCTCCGGTTACCCGCCGGAGGATCACCCCGGCCACGTGTACCGCGCCGAGTACGCGCTGCCTACACCACAGGAGGTGCGCGCCGTGCGGATTGATGCGGTGCTGCCGCGCGCCTATGTGCGCGTGGAGCGCGTGTACCTCGTGGATGCAGCGGGCGAGCGCCATCTGCTGGCGCATCTCGCCGGCGAGAGCGACCACACCCTCGTCTATCGCAGCGAAGACGTGGCCATCTATGAGAATCACGATGTCCTGCCGCGTGCTCGCTTGGTATATGAGGCGCGGGTAGTCGCCGATCTGGACGACGCGCTGGCGATGCTGGGCGAGACCGACCTGGCGCGAGTCGTGATCGTGGATGGCGGCCCGCGGCTGGAGGCTGCGCTGGCGCGCGCCGGCACGTCAGACGAGAGCGTGGTGTCGGTGCGACGCTACGCCGTGACCGAGATCGTGCTGGAGGCCACGACATCCGCACCCACCTATCTCGTGCTGGCGGACCTGTACTATCCGGGCTGGGAGGTAACAGTGGATGGGGTGCCCGCGCCGGTACGTCGCGCGGATGGCGTGCTGCGGGCGGTTTATCTGGAGGCAGGAACCCATGAGATTGTATGGCGCTACCGCCCTACCTCGGTCCGCCGGGGTTTGGCCGTCAGCGGTATCGCACTCGCGGTCTGGCTGGTGGGAGTCTGGTGGGCATGGCAGCGCAGCGCGGATCGCACTGGCGCATCCCCGGCCTCTGCCGACCCAGAGTAAGACGCGCCCTCTCCTCCACGCACGAGCGATAGCACACCGGTGCACGCGCTCCTGAGAGGCGTCCTTACCTCCCTTGCTCCGCCTCGCAATCACGGTATAATGGAGCCGCCCACACGCTATCAGGAGAACCGATCGTCATGACTCAACCCTTCCGCCGCGCTGCGGCTATCCTGCTGCTCCTCTGGTGCCTGGTCGCCGTTCACCTGGCGCCTCCATCGCGCGCGCAGACGCTCGCCGACTGCGGCGTTACCGAGATCCCCTGCGCCGAGTACGAGGCACTGGTGGCGCTCTATCAGGCGACCGACGGCGCGCGGTGGCGGCGATCCGACGGCTGGCTGCAGACGGCCACGCCCTGTAGCTGGTACGGCGTCACGTGCGACGGCGGACATGTTACCGAGCTATCGCTGGCAGCCAACAACCTGCGTGGATCGCTGCCGCCGACGCTGGCTAACCTGACCACGCTGCAACGCCTCTGGCTCTATGACAACGCCCTCACCGGGCCGATCCCCGCCACTTTGGGCAACCTGCGCGCGCTGCGAGAATTGGATCTGAGCGGCAACGCGCTCACCGGTGGCATACCGCCCACGCTGGGCAATCTGACGCAGCTCATCGTGCTCAATCTCAACCGGAATCAGCTCTCCGGGCCCATCCCCGTCGAGCTGGGACAGCTCACCGCGCTAGAGCGCCTTGTGCTGGGCAACAACAGCCTGACCGGCGAGATCCCGTCGTCGCTCGGCAGGCTGTCGCGCCTGCTGACGCTCATCCTAAGCCACAACCAGCTCTCCGGCCCCATCCCCGCCGAATTGGGCGGCCTTGGCGCGCTGTTGGAGTTGCATCTGGAGCAGAATGAGCTTTCCGATCCCATTCCCGCCGCGTTAGGCAGCCTTGGCAACCTGACGGCGCTCTACTTGAACGGCAACGCGCTTTCCGGGGCGATTCCGGCCGCGCTGGGCAATCTGATACGCTTGGAGCAGCTCGCGCTTTACGCCAATCGGCTGGAGGGCACGATCCCCGCCACGCTGGGACAGCTATCTGCGCTGCAACAGCTCTATCTTTCCAGCAACGCGCTGCGCGGCGAGATCCCGTCGGCGCTGGCGAACCTGGGCCACCTGATGGACCTTGATCTTGCCTACAACACGCTGGCTGCGTCCGATCCAACGTTGCGCGCGTTCCTGGCGCAACGCGATCCCGACTGGGAGGCGACGCAGACCGTTGCGCCGGGGGGTCTGCGCGCCACCGCGCCGATCTCCACCACGCTCCAGCTCGCCTGGACGCCCATCGCCTACATCGGCGACGGCGGGCATTATGAGATTCGCAGCGCGCTGTCGCCGGATGGCCCGTTTGTGCTGCATGGCACGACAGCGGACAAGACAGCCGGCAGCTACACGATGACCGGCCTCGATCCCTTTGTCAAACGCTACATCACCATCCGCAGCTACACGCCGCCGCACGACGATCAGCAGAACGCGCTCTGGAGCGATGACGCGCCACCGCTGGCGGTGATCCCCTTTTGTCAGCGCGTTACATCCATCCCCGCGGCCGAGTGCGCAGCGCTGGTAACGCTCTACACCGATACCGGCGGCCCCACCTGGTGGCAGCGCACCGGCTGGCTCCACGGGGAGAACCCGTGCAGCTGGTTCGGCGTAACGTGCACGGGCGGCCATGTAACCGGCGTGCAGCTCGACGCCAACAACCTGCGCGGCGTGGTCCCCGCCGCGCTCGGCGACCTGCCGCAACTCAAGATGCTTTCGCTGAGCAGCAACGACCTGACCGGCCCACTGCCGGAGGCGCTGGTGCGGTGCACTAGCCTGCAGACGCTAAACCTGGCGGGCAACCGGCTGGATGGCTCGCTGCCGGCGTGGCTGGCATCGCTGACGGCGCTGACCGATCTCGACCTGAGCGGCAACGCGCTTGAGGGCGAGCTGCCTGCCGCGCTGGGCGGGCTGGCCAAGTTACAGCGCCTGGCATTGGGCGACAATGCGCTATCCGGCGCGCTGCCGGCGACGCTGGGCAACCTCACCATGCTGCAGGAGCTGGCGCTGCCACGCAACGCGCTGACCGGCGTGCTGCCGGCGGATCTATCGCGCTTGCCGAACCTGGTGCGCCTGGACCTGTCGGATAATGCCCTCTCCGGCAGCATTTCGCCGGCGCTGGGCAGTCTCAGCAAGCTCCAGCAGCTCATCCTCACCGGCAACGATCTAGAGGGCACGATCCCACGGCAGTTGGGAAACCTGCGTCAGCTTCAGGTGTTGGCGCTGGATGCCAACGCGCTGAGCGGCGTGATCCCGCCGGAGCTAGGGTCGCTGTCGGCGCTCCAGTTGATGACGCTGGGCGGCAACGCGCTCACCGGCACGATCCCATCCACGCTGGGCAACCTGTCGTCGCTGCGCCAGCTCTATCTTGACCACAACCATTTGCAGGGTGCGATCCCGACCACCTTTGGCTCGCTCTCGCGGTTGACGCTGCTCAGTCTGGCGACGAACCGACTGGAGGGTCCGATCCCGTCCACGCTGGGTAACTTGACGAACCTGACCGATCTCTATCTGAGCCACAACGCGCTGCGGGGCGACCTCCCCGCGTCATTGGCGAATCTCATGCGGTTGATGCGACTCGACATCTCGTACAACGCGCTCTGGACATCGAGCCCGACACTGGATGGCTTTCTGGCGGCACGCCAGCCGGATTGGACGCAGACGCAGACCGTTGCACCCGGCGATCTGCGCGCCGAGGCCGCGGGTGTGGATGCGATCCGCTTGTCATGGTCGCCCATCACCTATGTGCGGGACGGCGGCTTTTACCAGATCACCTCTGCCACGAGCGCCGCGGGGCCATACCAGTTCCGGGGCCGCACAGCAGACAAGAGCGCCGATTCTTTCGTCGTCACCAACCTCACGCCCGGCATGCTCTACTACTTTCGCATCCGCGCCTATACGCCAGCGCATGGCGAGCAGCAGAACGGCATCTGGAGCTCCGACAGCGAGACAGTGTCCTTCCGCCTCATCGTGCGCAGCGTGCACCTGCCGCTGCTGGCACGGCCCTGATGATAGCCGGGGGCCATTGGTGCCCCGGCGAAGCGCTTCTATGAAAGGAGCAACTCATGGATCGTCGCGAGATCGTCGCACGCGCCATCGAGTTCCGCACGCCGCCCCGCCTTCCCTTCTGGCAGCACGAGGTGGCCGAGGCGCCCGACGACGTGTGCGATTGCTGGGAGATGGATCGTGCCGAGAGCGGTTGGTTCTTTGACCACGCCGCGCCGGATGACTGGGGCTGCGGCTGGGCGGTTACCGAGCAAAAGAACATGGGCCAGGTCGTGTCGCATCCATTGGCGGATTGGGCCAAGCTCGCCACCTACCGTCCGCCGGACCCGCGCAATCCCTACTA
>JAIOAV010000018.1 GCA_019873665.1 Chloroflexota bacterium | reverse complement strand
ATCAGCGGCGCACTCAACTTTGTCAGCTCACCCTATCTCGGCTACCTGATTGACCGTTACGGCGAGCGGCGGATGCTCTCACTCAGCTACACCGGTCTGGCCCTCGGCTGCATCTGCTACGGCCTCGTGCGCCAGCTCTGGCTGTTGGTGCCGCTCTTTATGAGCATCAAGCTGCTGATCTTGCTGGGCATGGGACTCTCAACTTATGTCAACCGCATCGCACCAGCGGAGGAGCTAACCCCTACCCTCTCGGCAGGGATCAGCATCAACCATGTAACCTCAGTGGCCATGCCGTTGGTGGCAGGCGCACTGCTGCCGCTCATCGGCTATAACGGCGTCTTTATCGGCACCGCCGGCCTCATCGCGCTCTCGATCCCCTTTACGCTGGCAATGCGCGGGGCGCGGCCTGCCGCGTTGCAGCCAGAACCCGCCGCGGCAGATTAGTGCACCTCGCGCCACGCCTCCTCCGCCGCGGCCAGCGCCGCAGCGATGGCTACCTGATCCGATTCGGGCAGGATCGGCAGACCGAAGCGCTGCGCGCGGGCGCGCTCGATCTCATAGCCACCCAGCGGCACCTGATCCGCCGTCGGGATGTAGCCGGCCGAGCCGTTGGCGTGGCTGATGGCGACCGTCTTGGGAAACGGAGAGCGCTCCATCACCGCGCGCCCGATCTCCACAAAGATCTCGCCGGGAAGCCCCACAATGGCCACGTCGCCGATGGCCAGCGCCTGCGCCTCCAGCGGGATGGTGAACGACGGCTCGCCACGCGTCAGCGCGTCCACTAGCGCCTCCGCGTTACGCAGCCGACGCTGCAGGAACCAGTCCACTGCCTTGCGCTCGTCCACCGGCGCGTCGCCCGCTGCGGCTCGCGCCGAGGCAAGCGCCGCCTCGACGGCAGCGCGTGCCTCGGCCAGTTGTGCGCGCGCCTCATCGAGTGTCGGCGCAGCCTCTACTTCCAGTGCGAACTCGCGCCGCGCCACAGCGATGCGCGCGTCGTCTGCCAGCCGCTCCACCGCCAGCGCGGCCTGCGCGGCGGCGCATCCCAATTGCCTGCCATGCGTCTCCGCATGTCGGAACTCACCCCGCGGGTACGGGTTCACATCGGCGCTGGTGCCGGCGACAAAGAGCGCCGTCGCGGTGGGCACCACCTGTTCCAGCGTGCGCTTTGCCACCCCGATATAGTCCGCTGTGTAGAGCAGGTTTTCGCCCGTCAGCGTCGTGCCATGCGCGGCGTAACTGAAGAGCACCGCCAGCGGCTCGGTGCTCCCCACTGGGTCAAAGCGGATCACGTCGGTGAAGGGGAGAATAGGGCCCGTCGGGTTGACGCCCAAGATGACGACGCCATCGGCGCGGCGCTCGCGGCGGTTCAGCGCGATGGCGCAATCCTGCCGCCCATGTCCCACCTGCACGGGCACCGCGCGCCGCTTGGCCTCGGCCAAAGCCTGCGCCATCTTGGCGACCAGGACGGTGGTGTAGGCAGCGCGCAGCGGGTCCTCGCCATGCGTCCACCAGAGATCGGTCTGCGGCCCACCGTGCGTGTGGGAGCATGCCACCATGATCTGCTCCGCCGGCATGCCCGAGGCGGCCGCTGCTGCCGCGCGCACGCGCGCCGCGCCGTCGCTGTCGGTGTCAATGATGTCGGCGGTAATCAACCCGGCCGTCGTGTCGCCGTCGTCCAGGTAGAGGGCGACGGTATATAGCTCATCGTGCACGCCGATAGCGCCATCGGTCCGACTGCCATAGCCGGACATCAGCATGCCCAGTGGCGGCGTGATGTTCGCTTTGGCCACGCCAACACGTAGAGGCGACATGAGCAGCTCCTTTCTATGTCAGAGGTTCGATCCAATCGCGTAGCCAGTCTATTAGCAGTCTGGGCCAAGAGCAGAGGGATGGTATATCTTCCGCCAGCCCGACGCCGTGTTGCCCGCTCTGGTAGATGTGCAACTCCACCGGCACGCCTTGTGCCAGACACGCCTCGGCAAAGCGGAGGCTATTGCTGACGTGCACGCCGGGGTCATCGGCGGTATGGAAGACAAAGGCGGGTGGATTCTGCGGCGTAACGTGCAGCTCGTTGCTCAATTGGCGTCGTAGCTCCTCCGGCGGGTTAGGGCCCAGCAGGTTCTCGGTCGAGCCATGGTGATATTCACGCGTCATGGAGACCACCGGATACGCCAAGATCAGGCGGTCGGGGCGGGCGGCACAGCGGCCCACCAGATCATCTTCAGGCTCCCGGTAGAGGTCCGGCTGCGTGGCGACGGTGCAGGCGAGATGCCCGCCGGCGCTGAAACCCATCAGCGCCACGCGCCGCGGGTTGATCCCCAACTCGGCGGCGCGATGCCGCACCAGCCGCACCGCGCGCGCTGCATCCGCTTGCGGTGCGGGAAAGAGGTGCGGCGCAACGCGATAATGACAGACCATACCCACCAGACCACGTGTGGCAAAGAGACGTGCGACAGGTGCCGCCTCGTGCGGCGCGCGCCGCGTGTAGCCGCCACCCGGGCAGACGATCACCGCAGCGCGCGGGGATGGCACAGAGCTATCAGGCAGATAGACCTCCAGGCGAGGGCGCTCCTCTGGCTCGGCTGGATTCTGGGCAGAGCCATCCGGCCAGAGAGGAAGAACGAGAGGGGTGTGCATAGGCCTCCTGTAAAAGCGATGATGTGTGTTCAGCCATGTGGAGGTGCCTGTCATCCCCTCCACATGGCCTGGCGCTATTCGCCCTTGTGCAGCGACATGTACACGTGCTCCGGCGTGAGCGGAATGCGATCAAACCAGACCCCCACCGCGTCATGCACGGCGTTCATGATCGCCGGCGCGGTGGGCAGCGTCGGCATCTCCCCAAGCCCCTTGGCGCCATACGGCCCGGTCGGGTCGGGGACCTCGACGATGATATTGGTGAACTCGTGCGGCATGTCGCGCACCGTGGGGATATGGTATTCGCTCAGGCTGCGCGTCAGCGGGCGCCCCTCTCGCTGGATATAATGCTCGGTGAGCGCATAGCCGACGCCCATGTGCACGCCGCCCGCCGATTGGCCATAGATCATCTGTGGGTTGATTGCCTTGCCCACGTCGTTTGCCGCCCACATCTGCCGAATGTATGTCTCGCCAGTCTCGGTATCCACCTCCACCAGCGCGATCTGCGTGCCGTACGAATAGCTGATGTGCGGCTCGCACTGGCCCGTCACCGGGTCGAATGGCGTCGTGGCCACCGACTCGCGCCCATGAAAGGTGTAGCGGGCCGTGTACTTGGCAGCGCCAACCTCTGGCCGCCACTCGCGCCGCTTGGTATCCAGCGCCGTCCGGCAGGCGCGCAGCACGGCGTTGCCCGACATATAGACATGGCGAGAGGCGGACGACGAGCCGGCGCTTGGCACCGACGCCGTATCCACCAGCGCCAAATTGATATGCTGCACCTCCACGCCCAATGCTTCTGCCGCGATCTGCGCCAGCGCCGTCCACACCCCTTGGCCGACCTCGGACGCGCCGATCTTGATGAGAGCGCGCGTCACCTGCCCCGCTTCATCCACGTTGATGGTTACCTCTGCCGTGGAGGTATCGTCGAAGCCCATGCTATAGCCGACATTCTTGTAGCCGCACGCCACGCCGATCCCGCGTCGCAGATATGGCGCGGAGGCGGGCGGCAGCGACGGTTTGCGCCAGTGGCCGTCCTCCTCGCGCCACCCCGCCGCCAGCGCCGCCTGGCGCAGCGTCTCCCTGATGCCCACGCCGTGCGTCATGCGATTACCGGTGATAGCGAGGCTCCCCTCCTCGAACAGGTTACGCAGGCGGAACTCGACCGGGTCCATCCCCAGCGCCTCCGCCAGCCGATCCATCTGCCCCTCATACGCCACAGGCACCTGCGTCGCGCCAAAGCCGCGCATCGCCATGGTGATGGCGTTGTTGGTGTACACCACATAGCCGTCCACATGCGCATTGGGGATCGTGTACGGCCCGGCGGCAAAAGAGACGGCGTTGGAAAGCACCACGGTGCTCGTGGAGGCATAGGCCCCCGCATCGGCGATGATCTCGGCCTGCATCGCCATCAGCTTGCCGTCGCGCGTGGCGCCAGTTTTGTAGCGCATCACCATCGGGTGGCGTTTGCCGCTCTTTTGCACCGACTCGGCGCGCGTCCAGGTGATCTTGATCGGACGGCGCACGCAATACGCCGCCAGCGCCGCCAAGTGTTGGATGAACATATCCTCGCGCCCGCCGAACGCCCCGCCGATGGCCGGCACGATCTCGCGCACCCGATCCTCCGGCAGGTCGAGCATATGCGCGAGCTGGTGGATGTCGTCGTGCGCCCACTGTGCCGCGGCGATCACCATCACGCGCCCCTCGTCATCTATGTAGCCCAGCGCTGCCTCCGGCTGCATATAGACATGCTCCACCGCATCCACCGTGTACGTGGTCTCGACGATGACGTCTGACTGCGCGAAACCCGCCGCCACATCGCCCAGCCGGACGGGCACATGCAGCAGGATGTTGCTCTGCCGCTCCTCGTGCACCAGCGGCGCATGCGGAGCCATCGCGGCCTGTGGGTCGGCGACGACGGGGAGCAACTCATACTCCACCTGAACCAGCTCACACGCCCGCCGCGCCACCCGCTCGCTTTCCGCCACCACGATGGCGATACGGTCTCCGACCCAGCGCACCTTGTCGCCAACCGCGACGAGGACCGGCTGATCCATGATATTGATGCCATATTCATTCACCGGCACATCAAGATAGGTGATGACCTTGACCACGCCGGGCAACTGCTCTGCCGCCGTCGTGTTGATCCTGAGGACGCGAGCGTGGGGATGCGCGCTCCATACGATCGCGCCGTAGAGCTGTCCGTCCATGTTGAAATCCTGCGGATATCGGCGTTGCCCCTGCACCTTGGTACGGATGTCATAGCGCTCGACGCTCTGCCCGATGACCTTATCCGCCATGACTCTCCTCCTTCCGCTGCGCGGCCAGGCGCCGGGCGGCGAGCTGGATCGCTTCCACGATCTGATAGTAGCCTGTGCAGCGACACAGGTTGCCGGAGATGCCGGTCTCGATCTCATCGCGTGTGGGATTCGGGTTCTCGTCCAACAGCGCCTTGGCGGACATGATCATGCCGGGCGTGCAGTAGCCGCACTGCGAAGCGGCGCAGTCTATGAACGCCTGCTGGATGATGTGCAACTGACCGTCTTCGCCCGCCTTCAGCCCCTCGATGGTCAGCACGTCGCGCCCTTGCGCCTTCATCGCCGGATAGATGCACGAGTTGACCGATCGGCCGTCCACCAGCACCGTGCACGCGCCACACTCCCCCTCACCGCAGCCGATCTTGGTGCCGATCAGTCCCAGCCTGTCCCGCAGGACATAGCCGAGCATCTCATCCGGGTCCACCTGCACCGACACATCCTGACCGTTGACCCGCATTTTGAGCTCTGGCATCTCACGCCCCTCCTTTGCCGCCCGCGATCAGGCCGGCAGCCCCGGATAGCGCACGCCGTACCAGCGTCTGCACTAGCGCCTTGCGATAGACGCGCGAGCCCCGCAGCACGCTGTCGCGCGGCTGTGCCGCCTGCATCGCCAACACCGCTGCCCGCGCGATGATCTCCCCGCGTACCGGCTGCCCCACCAGCGCCGCTTCCGCCTCTGCGGCGCGGAACGGCAGGCTGGCCACCGGGCCCATAGCAAGACGCGCCTCCGCGAACCGCCCGTCCGCCACGCTGAGCACCGCCGCCACATTGAGGATCGGCAGCGATAGCGCACGACGTGGCGCCACCCGCTGAAAGGAACAGCGATGGTGCGCCTGTAGCGGGTGGAAGCGGACCGCCGTGATCATCTCGGCGCGCGGATCAATCTGGCAGACGCCGACGCCGCGATAGAGCTCGCGGATGGGCAACCAGCGGCGGCCGTTCAGATCTGTTACCTCCATCTCGGCATCCAGCGCAAAGAGCGCCACCGCCCCATCCGCCGCAGGCAGTGCGTTCACCACATTTCCCACCAGCGTGCCGGTGTTGCGAATCTGCGGCCCGCCCACCGCCGCGCACGCCAGCGCCAGGATGCGCGCCCGGTCGCGGATCAAGGGCGAGGCGGCCACGCGGCCATGCGTGGCCTGCGCGCCAATGTAGATGTACCCGTCACGCTCCTCGACCAGATCGAGGCCCGGGATGCGCGTGATGTCCACCATGACGTCGGCATCCACCTTGCCCGCCTGACATTGCAGGACAAGATCGGTGCCGCCGGCGATGATGCGCGCGCGTCCGCGATGCTCGGCCAACATCTGCAGCGCCTCGGCCACCGACATCGGAAAGAGATACTCTCGCCACATGCCCCGCCTGCTCCTTTCCCCACCTCAAGACCACCCGCCGTCTGCGCGGCTGCCGATCTGGCCTCCCGTTAGGCGACAACTATGTCACTCTTTGCTGCCATTATATCCCATTTGCGACAGGAGCGACAAATGAAAGACGGGCCCCGCGAGGAAATCCACGGGACCCGGCATCTTGACCACACGAGCTTGAACCTATGCGGTCGGCAGCTCAACCTCCGCTGGCACTGAAGCTTCCGGCCGAGCGCGCAGCGCGCGATATGCGAGCGTCCAGACGACGCTGCGGTATGTCTCAAGGAGTGTCGTGACAAAGAGTGCCACCAAGAACAGGATCAGGCCCAGACCGCAGAGCGGGACCGCCGTAAGCGCCGGGTTGCGCGTCGTCTGCCAGAGGGCAAGGCCGGGGGCAGCGAGCGAGAAGATCCCACCCACAAAGACCGCGCCGATGATCAGGTTGATCACCATCAGGATCACGCCGACGAGCAGCGTGTGACCAACGTTGCGCTTGAACACCTCCCAGCCACGCTTGATCGCGTCAACGGTGTTCAAATCCTCTAACACGCACGCCCGCCGGGCATAGACCACGACAAAGCCGATCAGAATGGCCGCGACGACAAAGGGGATCAGATAGCAGACCCCGCCGCAGATCAGCAAGCCGCCGCCTATGCCCGCCTCACGCCCGCCAGTGGCGACAGCAGCAATGCCCAGGATGATGGCGACGAGCATCGGCAGCAGCAGAACGATCACCGCGACCAACGTTAACAGGTCAATGCCGAGCAGCGGCCAGAAGCGCCGCACACCGGCACTCCAGGCGGCGCTCCCGCTCACCACACCCGATTCCTCCACCTGTCGCGCGCCGTCAATCAGCGCGCCGTGGGCGATGATCCCCAGCACGAATACCACCAGAGCGACGACCAGTAGAACCACCACGAGGAGCAGGATGAGCCATGCAGCGATCGGGCCAATGGCCGGCCCGCGCCCATCGCCCAGAACGATCCGCACAGAGTTGCTGCCTCCGCCGCTGCCCCCGCCAGAGGCCAAAGCCATGATAAAGCCAAAGAGCCAGAGGATCCTGTACCGCCAGGTGATCTCCCAGGCTCGCGATAGAACACGACCGTAATCCATTTTCTCATCTCCTTTCGTGCGCGCGTGGAGCTGTGTGTGCCCAACGTCAACCATACAATATACGGATGACACGGCCGTCTGGTTTCACACATTCAGATCGGTAACCGCGTGCGCTGCATAGCCGTCGCGCACCCAAGCCAGGGCAAGCGCTGAGAGCAGAAAACAAACGGCAAAAAGGCCAAAGATCACCTGATAGCCCAATCCAGGCTGCAAGGCGTTGAAGTAATCGGTCAGCGGCCCGCCGATGCTGGCGCCCACCGCGCCCGCGCCCGCTCCCGCCAGGTTCGAGATGCCAAGGAAGCGACCCGACTCGGCGCGCGGCGCGAGATCCGTGCCCAGCGCCCAGTTTGTGGTCATAAAGACGCCTGCCGCCAGCCCCACCAGGCTGGCGCTAAAGTAAATCAGTGGCAAATCTGATGCCAACATCAGCAGCACGATGCCCGCCCCCGCCACAAGGCCGCTGCCCATCAGCAGCGGCTTGCGTCCGAAACGATCGCAGAGCATCCCGCTGGGCAGCGCCGATAACACCGTCAGCAACCCGATCACCAGCATCAAGTTGCCGGTCGTGGCGGCTGGATTCGCCACATGCACCACATCCCCCAGGAAGTACAGGGCGACTCCCTGCAGCGAGCCGATCGCCGCCAGAAAGAGCAGACGGTTCACCACCCACCAGGCGAAGGAGGGATAGCGCCGGATCGCCGGGCCGATGCCGAGCCACATGCTGACCCATACGCCGGCAACGATGGCTGCGACGACGGCGAGCAAGCCCGTTCCGCCCACGACGATCAGGTGCAGTGTCAGGCTCCCCTGCACTGCCCGGCCCACCCAGATCGTCACAACACGCAGGCCCTGCACGATGAGGAGAAAGCTCGCCGCCAGCAAGCAGGCGCGCGCCAGTGGCTCAGCGAGCGGCGTGCGCACCGGCTCATACGCCACTCGTTCGCGCACCGTCAGCACAGTGAGCGACATCGTGGCGAGCACCGCGCCCGCCACCAGCAGGAGCGCTGCCCACACTTGCCCCGCGCCGACCAGCCGGGCGACGGTGAAGGCAATAATGATGATTGGCAGCAGCTCCATGATCGCTTTTACCGCCGCGGCGCGGCCATGCTGATCCTCCGGCACGAGGTCCGGGATCAGCCCCTGCAACGCGCCATGCGCGATGTTAGACGAGACTTGCAGCAGCAGCGTGGCAACAAACAGCGCCGCATAGCCACCGGCAATTCCTACGGCGGCGATGAACAGGAGATTGAGCAGCGCGCCAACGATGATAAAGGGCCGACGTCGGCCCAGGGGCGACCGGAAGCAATCGGAGAGCATGCCGGCCACCGGCTGCACCAACAGCGCCACCATCAGCCCGTAGAAGCGCAGGTTCCCATAGAAGGTGTTCTTGGCCTCGTCGGGCACGAACTGCTGCACCAACACGGGCAGGATGATGGGCGTCATGCTGCCGCTCACCATGTTCAGGCCCAGCCAGTAGATGTTGATGCTGATATAATCGTGCCAACGCAGTCGTTTCACGCCACATCTCCTGCGTGCGGAGTGGATGACGCGGTGGCGCAGCCTTGGCAGCAGGCGCGGCTATACGGTAGCCGGCACCTCCAGGCCAAAGAGCCTGATCGCGTTCTGCCCCATCACCAACGGCAGGTCATCCGGCGATAGCTCCGCTTCCTCGTACATGCCAAGCATATAGCAGGGATCAAACAGGGTGGCGTCTGACCCAAAGAGCACCCGCGCTGCGCCCAGCCTCTCGACCGCGCGTTCCACCTTGCCCCGCTCCACGGCGCTGCAACAGAACTCCAGGTAGATGTTGGGCGTGTCCGCCGCGACAGCGATCGCCTCGCGCCAGGCGTCCCCGCCGCCGTGTGCCATCAGCACATTCCACTGCGGGTGGCGCTGTGCCAGCGCTGCCAATGCCCGCACCTCCCCCGCACCCCAGGTGTGGATCAACGCGGGACGGCCTCGCGCCGCGATCTCGGCCACGAGCGCGGCCTGCTTGGGCGAGGACAGGGGATGTCCCGCATATGTGGGGTGAATCTTGGCGCCGACGAATTGCAGATTGGCGTAGTAATGATCCATCTGCTGGCAGGAGAGCGCCAAGTCATTGGGGTTGACCACCACGTATCCGTAGAGGCCCGCATGCCCGGCTATCTCCGCCGCCAGGTGGGCGTTGCCGGCGACCATGTCGCTGACGATCGCCTCCGTCGAGGAGATAATCACCGCGGCGATCCCCTGCCGCCTCATATAGTAGAGGTTCAGTCCGGCCCCACCATAGCGTCCGGGAAAAGGCCAAGGGCCATTGTGCTGGTGGGCGTCAACGAGGGGATATGATGTCATGGCATGACCTCCGGTTCTGGCAGGGCGAATAGCCGCCGCGCATTGCCGCCGAGGATCAGCGCCTTGTCGGCCGCCGCGATCTCGGCGCATTCGATCATCTTGAGGCTGGGGCGGATGTATTGGGCCGGCGCCATGCTGCCAAAGAGGAGCCGCTCCACGCCCACTGCCTCCACCGTCAGCTCCATCTGGAACGGCTGCGTCACGGTGTGCATCTCCAAGTAAAAGTGCGGCGTCTCCTGGACGACGGCCAGCGCCTCGCCCAGCACCGCGTATCCCACGCCGCTGATCACCACCGGCACGCTCAGATCGCGTGCCGCATGCCAGAGGCGCGTCGGGTCTCCCGCCGCGCCGGATGTAACGATCACTGGCTTGCCGGTGCGCTCGACCGCGCGCAGCAACTTGCAGAATGGGAGACCGTCAATCGGCCACCCCTGGCGCTGCGGAAAGAAGCGAAAAGCGACAAAACCCTGTGCGCCGCGCCGGGTGATCTCGTCCTCGCAGCCGACCCAGCGCCGCGGGTCCACTACGGCGACAGGATAGAGCTGCGGATGAGCCAGATGCGCCTGCCATGCCTCATCGTTTCCAGCCGCGGCGTCGAACTGGACGGCGGTCAGCGAATAGGTCAGCGCCTGCGCCACATGCTGGCGGCGCATCACGCGCAGGAGCGTCGGCAGGCTTGTGTCCAGGTCGCTGGCAGGGAGTGTGCCAAAGAGCGTATGGATGTCCGTGATCGGGATGTCGGACAAGGAGAACCTCCTTTGCTACCACGGATGATGTTTGTGGAGTATAGGCGCTTCGCGGCGCAAGGCAAATCACGCCCATGTTACGGCGGCATGCACCGCCTGACCGAGATGTTGCGCTTCTGGAAACTGACATATTTCGTACCAAAAACATGTAAAATACACGAAAAAGTCTATTGACAGGCAACACAGCTTGTGCTATAATCCATCCACTCTAACGAAACGAGTGCTGGACCCCATTGCCGGGTCTTTCCAGAACGTTCTGGAACGGGTGGCACGGGGTCCTTTCCGTTTCCGCTCCTCCTCCCGCTTCCAGAGCAGGCCAGAAGCAAACCGATCGTCTGGTGTATGACGACCGCAGTCAGACCTCGCCGCCGAGTCCCTAGCCAATGCCGGACAGGTGCGCGAGGTCTTCTTTTCCCTCGCCCACACATCCTTTATTCCCAGAGAGGTCTCGTTGCCCATGAGCAGGAAGCGAATCGTCGTCTGTGATCAGGTATGTATTGGCTGCCATCTGTGTGAGGTGCACTGCCTGACGGCTCACTCGCGCTCCAAGGACGTGTACAAGGCGCACCGGCGGGAGACGCCCCGCGCCCTGGCCCGCGTGCACGTGGAGGAGGCTGGGCCGATCTCGCTGGCGGTGCGTTGCATGCACTGCGATGACGCGCCATGTGTGGCAGCGTGTCTCACCGGCGCTATGCAAAAGGACCCGCTGACCGGGCTGGTGAGCGCGGATGCAACGCGCTGCATGGGGTGTTGGACCTGCGTGATGGTGTGCCCTTACGGCGCGCTGGTGCGCGATCTGACGCGCCATGTGATCCTCAAGTGCGATCTCTGTCCCGATCTGGCAATCCCGGCGTGTGTGGCGAACTGCCCTAACGGCGCGCTCAAGGTCGAGGAGATGACCGCATGACCCGCTACGTCATCGTCGGCAACTCGGCGGGGTGTATCGGCGCCATCGAGGCGATCCGCCAGGTGGACCGACAGGGGACATTGACCGGCATCTCCGAAGAGCCGTATCCGGCATACTCGCGCCCACAGATCGGCCGCTATCTGGCCGGTGAGGTGGGCCTGGAAAAGACCCTGTTCCGCCCGCGCACCTTTTATGACGAGCAGCGCGTTGACCTGCTGCTGGGCCGCAGGGTGGCGGAGCTCAACACCGCGCGTCGGGTCGTGGCGCTGGATGATGGCCGTGAGCTGCCCTGGGACAAGCTACTTTTGGCCACGGGCGGCACGCCGATCGTGCCCTCCGTGCAGGGGCTGGAGCAGATCGGCTATCATACCTTCATGACACTGGAAGATGTGCAGCGGTTGCGGGAGCGCGCACCGCGCATGCGCCACGTGCTGGTGATCGGCGGCGGTCTGATCGGCCTCAGCGCCGTCGAGGCGCTGGTCAAGCTCGGCATCCAGACCACTGTCATCGAACTCGCCCCTCAGATCCTGGGCCGCGCCCTGGATGGCATCGCCGCCGGCATGGTGCAACGGCTGCTGGAGCGCCACGGCGTGCGCATTTTGACCGGCTGCTCGCTCGCTGCAGTGGAGACGCCGCCTCACCCGGCGAGTGAGGCGTTCGCAACCCTGCCAGAGTTCCAGGCCACGCTGAGCAATCATACGGCGCTTGCGGCGGATACGGTCATCATGGCGATTGGCGTGCGACCACGATTGGAGCTGGCGGCGCAGGCGGGGCTGGTCACCAATCGCGGCATCGTCGTGGACAGCCACATGCAGACGTCCCGTGCCGATGTGTATGCCTGCGGCGATGTGGCCGAAGCGTATGACATCATCGCCGGGGGGCCACGTCTGACGCCCATCTGGCCGAATGCCTTTCTGGGTGGGCGCATCGCCGGGCTGAATATGGCGGGCGAGGAGCGCATCTATGGCGGCGGCACCTCCATGAATGCTCTGCACTTTTTCGGCTATTCCCTTCTCTCGGCGGGTCTGGTGGCGCCGGAGGCAACCACGGGGTGCGAGATCATCACCAGCCAACCTGCGCCGGGTGTGTACAAGAAGGTGGTCCTGCAAGATGGCTGCGTCGTGGGCTTTATCTTCGCCGGTGAGGTGGACCGGGCCGGCATCGTCTATCATCTGCTCAAGAACCGGATATGCGTGCGGGGCTTTGCTGATAAGCTGGTGCAGGCGGATCTCGGGCTGCTCTCACTGCCGCCCGCGCTGCGCGCCGAGATGTTGGGGACACAAGCCTTTACCGTCGCACGAGTTCCCGCCGGAGTAACGCCCCATGCGCTCTGAAATCCGCGATCTCAGCAACCCGTATCACGATGACAAGGTCTCGGCAGCCTGCGCCATCTTTGGCATGATTGACCGCAGCGGGCAGTGCGTGTCCGGAGATAGCGTCATCACCGCGATCACCAATATGCACGAGCGAGGCAACGGCTTGGGTGGCGGGTTTGCCATCTATGGCCTCTACCCCGGCTACGAGGCGTGCTATGCCTTTCACATCCTGTACATGAACCCCGATTCGCGTGAGGCAATGGAGGAACACCTGCGCCGCCGCTTTCGCCTCGTGATGGGCGAAGAGATCCCGACGCGCCCCACGCGTGGCGTCGTCAACCCGCCTCTTTTGTGGCGTTATTTCCTCACCGTCAACACCAAGCTATCTCCTGGCTATGGCGAGGATGACTATGTCGTGGACCAGGTGATGGAGATCAATCGCGAGCGAACGGGGGCGTTCGTGATCTCCAGCGGCAAGAATATGGGCGTGTTCAAGGGGGTCGGCTTTCCGGAGCAGATCGCCGAGTTCTTCCGCCTGGATGACTATGCCGGTTATCTTTGGACGGCACATGCCCGTTTCCCCACGAATACGACCGGCTGGTGGGGCGGCGCGCATCCATTCGACATCCTCGACTGTACTGTTGTCCACAACGGCGAGATCTCGTCTTACGGCATCAACCGTCGCTATCTGGAGATGTATGGCTACGAGTGCACGATGGAGACCGACACCGAGGTGCTCGCCTATGCGATTGACCTGCTGGTGCGACGCCATGGCCTGCCGATCGAGATCGCGGCCACCGTCCTGGCACCGCCGCTCTGGTCCGAGATCGAGCAAGAGGATGCAGAAGCGGCGCGGCTACACACCCTCTTGCGTCAAGTGTACCCCAGCTTGCTCATGAACGGCCCCTTTGCCATCATCGTGGGTCGCACCGGTGAGATGATGGGCCTGACCGATCGCATTCGCCTCCGTCCCATGATCGCGGCGGCGAAGGGGCCGGTGCTCTACCTATCCTCAGAGGAAGCGGCGATCCATCTCGTCTGCCCCGACATACAGAACACCTGGACACCCCTGGGCGGCGAGCCGGTGATCGGCCGCGTCATGCCCGGCGCGACCTTTACATCTGCGGGAGAGGTCGAGCATGTCAGCGCAGACGCGGAGGTGGCGACGCGGTGAAGAGCTATATCGCGGCGCGCTTTCGCGTGGTGCGGGACGAATCCCGCTGCATCCAATGCCAGGTCTGTGTCCGGCAGTGCGGCTTTGGCGTGCACTGTTACGATGCCGAGGAGGGCGCAATCTATAGCCACGACGCCGACTGCGTCGGCTGTCATCGTTGCGTGACGTTTTGCCCGACGCAGGCGCTGGCGATTACCGAGCTGCCGCTCGCCTATCGCGCCAACGCCAACTGGCGGCCCGAAGTGATCCAGGACATCCTGAAGCAGGCCGAGACGGGCGGCATGTTACTGACTGGCATGGGGAGCGACAAGCCATATCCGGTCTACTGGGATCACCTGCTGCTGAACGCCAGCCAAGTGACGAACCCCTCCATTGACCCGCTGCGCGAGCCGATGGAGCTGCGCACGTATCTGGGCGGCAGGCCGGAGCGCGTCGAGCTAGAGCCGCAAACGTTGCGTCCCCTGACGCGAGTGTTGCCCCAGGTGCAGCTAGAGGTGCCGGTGATGTTCTCCGCTATGTCGTTTGGCTCGATCAGCCTGAACGCGCAAAAGTCGCTGGCCCGCGCCGCCATGGCAGCGGGCACGCTCTTCAACACGGGCGAAGGGGGCCTGCACGCGGACCTCTATGACTATCGCGACCACGCCATCGTGCAGGTGGCATCGGGCCGCTTCGGCGTGCATCCCAGCTATCTGGAGGCGGGGCGCATCATCGAAATCAAGATCGGGCAAGGCGCTAAGCCAGGGATCGGTGGGCATCTCCCCGGCGAAAAGGTCTCGGAAGAGGTGGCGGTAACGCGCATGATCCCAGTGGGGACCGATGCGCTCTCCCCTGCGCCGCACCACGACATCTACTCCATCGAGGACTTGCGGCAGTTGATCTATGCGTTAAAGGAAGCGACGAACTATACCAAGCCGGTGTCGGTCAAGATCGCCGCTGTGCACAATGCGGCGGCCATTGCCAGCGGCATCGCCCGCGCCGGCGCGGACATCATCGCTCTGGACGGCGTGCGCGGCGCGACCGGCGCCGCGCCCAAGACGATCCGCGACAACGTGGGTATCCCGATCGAGCTGGCGCTGGCGGCGGTGGACACGCGGCTGCGGCAGGAGGGGATTCGCAATCAGGTGTCGCTGGTGGCCGCAGGGGGCATTCGCAGCAGCGCCGACGTGCTGAAGGCGATCGCGCTGGGTGCGGACGCCGTCTATATCGCCACCTCGGCGCTGGTGGCGCTGGGCTGCCGCGTCTGCCAGATGTGTTACACGGGGCGCTGCTCGTGGGGCATTGCCACGCAGGACCCATACCTGACCAAGCGCATCAACCCGGAGATCGGCGCGGAGCGGCTGACGAACCTGCTGCGCAGTTGGGCGATCGAGATCAAAGAGATGCTGGGCGGCATGGGCGTGAACGCGCTGGAGAGTTTACGCGGGAACCGGCTGCATCTGCGCGGCGTGGACCTCACCGAGCAAGAGCTACGCATCCTGGGGGTGCGCCCCGCGGGAGAATAGCCAATTCAGGCGGGCAACCGCCGGCTAATCGTGGTGAGAAGGAGTAAGATCATGGAGAGCGATATTGCAGACCTAGGTGGCCAGTACAGCATTGACGCGCGCGGGCTGGATCATCGCGCTCTGGCGCTACGCATGCGCGACGCGCTGCGCGCCGGCGCCAGCCAGTTGAGCGTCTATAACGTCTGCGGGCAACGCTACATCGGCACGGGGCTGCGCGAGGCCGCGCGAGTAGACCTCTATGGCACGCCCGGCAACGACTTGGCGAGCTTTATGCGCGGCCCGACGATCTATGTGCACGGCAACGCGCAGGATGGCTGCGGCAATACGCTGGATGGCGGCACGCTGGTCGTTTACGGCCACGCTGGCGACATTCTGGGATATGCGATGCGCGGCGGCAAGATTTTCGTCCGCGACAGCGTCGGCTACCGTGCGGGCATCCACATGAAAGAATATAAGGATGTCAAGCCCGCCATCGTCATCGGTGGCGATGTGCAGCCATTCCTCGGCGAATACATGGCGGGGGGCACCGTCATCGTGCTTCGTCTGAACGCGCACCGCCACGCCACCCGCCAACCACAGAGCTTTGTCGGCACCGGCATGCATGGCGGCGCGATCTACCTGCGTGGTGAGATCGCGCCTTCGCAGCTCGGTCGCGAGGTGGCCGCTGTGCCGCTGGACGACATCGAGGCGGATGGCGTCGCCGATCTGGTGCGCGAGTTCTGCGGCTACTTTGGCTACAACGCGGCGGAGGTGCTGGCCGCCCCCTTTATCAAGATCTATCCCAAGTACCTGCGGCCATACGGTCGGCTATATGCATATTAGCGAGCGACTCTCGTCTCCCTGACGCGCCATCTCATTTCCCGCCGCTCAGTTTCGGCGGTATAATCCCCGCCTGTCCGATCAAACACGTCAGGGGGTTCACTTTCGCATGTCCCTGTTCCTCGCTCCGCATGATTTTCGCCTAACCTGGCAGGGTGTCGTCTCGCTGCAAGAGATCAACGGCGCTATCCAGCCGTGGCGCATCCCGCACCAGGACCGCGTACTCTTTGCCGAGCCGCTGGTGGAGCGCGCCGCCATGGCGTCCGGCGCGCGCATCGCTTTCATCAGCGACACCAGATACGTGTCTGGCACGATTGATCCCGCTCCCGAGCTCTCGCCCATTGACCTCTACTGCGACGGGCGTTACTGCGGCTCTGTGCCGCTGGAGGGTAAAAGCACCTTCTGCTTCGAGGACCTGCTCGGCCAGGAAAAGCTGGTGGAGCTGTGGCTGCCGCAGTTCGGCCAGTTTCGCCTTCGCTCGCTGGCGCTGAGCGATGGTGCCACGGTCGCGCCATACGAAGACCCACGCCCGCGCTGGATCACCTACGGCAGCTCGATCACCCACTGCCGCACCGCTGCCTCCCCCAGCCAGACGTGGCCGGCCATCGTGGCCCGGCGGCGCGGCCTGAACCTCACCAGCCTCGGCCTGGGCGGGCAATGCCATCTGGACCCCATGGTGGCACGCCTGATGCGCGATCTCCCCGCCGATCTCCTCTCCATGTGCATCGGCATCAACATCTATGGTGGCGCGACGCTCAACGCGCGCACCTTTGGCCCCGGCATCATCGGCTTTGTGCAGATCGTCCGCGAAAAGCACCCCGACACACCCCTTGTCGTAATGTCGCCAATCTACTCGCCGCCGCGCGAGACAACACCCAACGCTGTTGGCTTTACGCTGCAGGCGATGCGCGAGGAGGTGGCGGCGGCGGTGGCCACGCTGCAAGCGCACGGCGACCGCCACATCCATTATGTCAATGGATTGGACATCTTTGGGGTTGACCTGGGGCGCTTTCTACCCGATGAGCTGCACCCAGACCCCGAAGGCTATCGCATCATGGCGCAGAACTTCCTGGAGCAAGTGATTGCGCACGTGTTCCCCGCCTAGCACCACAACCGTTCCGTCATTCCGAGGAGCGCAGCGACGAGGAATCCCCTCATCAGCGCTTGTCGCCAGGGCGCAGCGTGAGACTCCTCGCTCCCTTCGGTCGCTCGGAGCGACGGCTGTTGTACTGGAAGCGACATGCAGAGGAGGATCGTATGTCCGGCAATTGGCCCATCTTGACCCGTTACGACCAGGATCACCTGGCGCAGATCGCCCTCCCCCTGGGCGGCATCGGCACCGGCACCGTATCGCTGGGCGGCCGCGGCGACCTGCGCGACTGGGAGATCATGAACCGCCCCGCCAAGGGCTTTCGCCCACAGAACACCTTTTTCGCGATCCGCGCCCAGCCTGCCGGACAAGCCGCGGTAACGCGGGCGCTGGAGGTGGTGCTGCCGCCACCCTATGAGGGCGCGCGTGGCGCCACGCACGCCAACCACGGCCTACCGCGCTTTCGGCAGGGGAGCTTTGTCGCGGCGTATCCCTTTGGGCAAGTGTTCCTCTCCGACCCGGACGTGCCTGTGGATGTACGCTTGGAAGCATTCAACCCACTCATCCCCGCCGACGCCGACGCCAGCGGCATCCCGGTGGCGGTGCTTCGCTTTGTCATGCACAACCGGGCCAACACGCGCCTCTCCGCCGCCATCGTCGGCAGCCTGCAGAACATCATCGGGTTCGACGGCACCAACGGCGCGCCGCAAAAGAACGTCAACGTCTTTCGCCAACAGGGGGATGTGCGTGGCGTGTTCCTGCACTCCGACGGCGTGGATCCCTGCGCCGAGCAGTACGGCACCATCGCCCTGACGACGATCACCGCTGGCGAGGTAACGCACCGCACCGCCTGGGCGCAGGGGCGCTGGTCCGCTGGCTTGCTCGATTTCTGGGACGATTTCAGCGACGATGGCCGGCTGGATGAACGCGCCGGCACGGGCGAGGATGCGCCGCAGGCATCGCTGGCGCTGCGCGTGGAGCTAGCGCCGGGCGAAAGCCGCGCGTTGACCTTTCTGCTCACATGGCACTTTCCTAACCGGCACACCTGGTCCGATCGGCGGTATCCGGCCCAGCCAGCGTCCGCGGCCAGCCCCTGCTGCGAGGCGGGGTGCGCCTGCGGCGACCCGAACCGCGTCGGCAACTATTACACGACGCAATACGCCGACGCCTGGGACGTCGCCACCCGCACGGCGGCGGCCCTGCCCGAACTAGAGGCCAAGACGTTATCCTTTGTACGCGCGGTGCTCGCCAGCGATATCCCCGACGTGGTCAAGGAAGCGGCGCTCTATAACCTGAGCACCCTGCGCTCGCAGACGACATTCCGCATCGAAAGCGGCCAGCTCATGGGGTGGGAGGGGTGCGACGATCGCAGCGGCTGCTGTTCCGGCTCGTGCACCCATGTCTGGAATTACGAGCAGGCCACTGCCTTTCTCTTTGGCGACCTGGCGTGGACGATGCGCGAGATCGAGTTCATCCATGGCACTGACGAGCAGGGGCTGATGAGCTTTCGCATCAACCTGCCCCTGGCGCAGGGGACTGCGCTGGGTCGCGCCGCCGCCGATGGGCAGATGGGATGCTTGATCAAGCTCTATCGCGAGTGGCAGCTTTCCGGCAACGACGAGAGGCTGCGGCGGCTCTGGCCCAAGGCCAAGCAGGCGCTGGCCTTCTGTTGGATCCCCGGCGGCTGGGATGCGGATCGCGACGGCGTGATGGAGGGATGCCAGCACAACACGATGGACGTCGAGTATTATGGGCCGAACCCGCAGATGGGGAGCTGGTATCTCGGCGCGCTGCGCGCGGCGGAAGAGATGGCGCGCTATCTGGGGGATGAAGCCTTTGGCGATACCTGCCGCGACCTGTTCGAACGCGGCAGCGCCTGGCTCGACGCCAACCTGTTTAACGGCGAATACTATGAGCACCAGGTGTGGCCACCGATGACAGAAGAGGCGATCGCACCCGGCCTGCGCTCCCACATGGGCGCGACGAATCTCGCCGACCCGGAGCTGCAGCTAGGTCCCGGCTGTCTGGTGGATCAGCTCGTTGGCCAGTACATGGCGCATGTCTGCGGCCTCGGCTATTTGCTCGATCCGGAGCATGTGCGAGCGACGCTGCGGGCTATCATGAAACACAACTGGCGCGACCACTTTTACGGGCACTTTAACAACATGCGCTCTTATGTGCTGAACGACGAGTCGGCACTGCTCATGGGCACGTACCCGCGTGGCAACCGTCCCAAGTATCCGTTCCCTTACTATAACGAGGTCATGACCGGCTTTGAGTACACCGCCGCCGTGCACATGCTCTACGAGGGACAGATCGCAGAAGGGCTGAAGGTGATCGCTGCCATCCGCGCCCGCTACGACGGGCAGAAGCGCAGCCCCTTTGACGAGGCTGAATGCGGCCACCACTATGCGCGCGCCATGGCGAGCTGGGGCGCCCCCCTGGCGCTCACCGGCTTTCACTATTCGGCGGTGGAGGGCACGTTGGCCTTTGCCGCCGCGGACAGGCCGACGCAGGCGTTCTGGTCCAACGGCTACGCGTGGGGCATGGTACGTCAGGAGCCGCAGGCAGAGGGGATCGCGGTAACGTTGCAAGTCTTGCATGGCGCGCTTGCCTTCCGCCGCCTGACGCTCACCGGCGCGGGCAGCGTGGCCTTCGGCGCGCCGGTAACGCTGCAAGCGGGCGAGGTGGGCCGATACGGGGTGAAGCGAGCCTAGCGCAACGCCTCGCCCAGCGGCGCAGCGAGATCGGGCGAGACGCCCGCCTCAATCACAACCTGCGCGCAGCCGTTGAATGCGGCGTATGCGCATAGCTCGGCGGCCAGCGCGGGCCAAAAGTCGTCGCTCACCGCTGCGTCCGGTTCCAGGCTCACGCCGCGCACCAGCAGCACGCCAGCCCGCCGCTCCGCTTTCGGATCCAACCGCCCGACAAAGCGATCCCCCCAGAGGATCGGCAGGCTAAAGTAGCCGTAACGGCGCTTGTCCGGCGGCACATAGCATTCCAAGCTATAGTCAAAGCCGAAAAGCCGCTGCACATGGGCGCGCTGGATCACGAGGTTATCAAACGGAGAGAGGAGATGCGCGCGCGGCGACGGCGCAAGCGATGCCGCCACGTCCAGCGCCGCAGGCAGCGCATAGTACGCCTCCTTATTGATCCCGGCAACCTGCACCGGCGCGACCTCGCCCGCGTCCAGCAGCTCCCGCAGTGCCTGCGCGATCTCGCTCTTGTCGCCATACGACCAGCGCGAGCCACGCACCGAGACGATCCCCTGCGCGCCCGTGGCGCGGCGCACGAGCCAGCGGATCGCCTCCGCCCGCGTCGGCTCGCTGGTCTCAGTCCCTGCAGGCAACACGCGTTCGGCGAGGTCATAGAGCCGCTGAAAGCCACGCCGCGCGGCGATCATGAGACGACCGCCCCAGAAGAGACGCTCCAACGCCTCTTTGGCTGGCTTCCAGTTCCACCACGTGCCCCGCTCGAATCCGGCCGGCGCCTGGAACGCCGCCGCGCCCAGCGGCCCTTCCTGGCGAATGCGCTCCAGCACTTCATCCACCACCTGCTGGTGCGCCGCTAACCATTGATCAGTGCGGGCGCTTTCGGCATAGGCGCGCATGCGCGGCAGGTAGTAGCGATAGTCGTTCATCGGCACATAGGAAGCGCCGTACGACCACCAGTACTCAAATACGCGACGGTCTCGCGCCTGCAACTCGTCCAGCAGCGGCGGCGCATAGTCGCGGCGGCGCGACCAGAGGACGTGGTGGTGCGCGCGCTCCACGACGGCGATGGTGTCGATCTGCACATAGGCGAGCCGTTGGATCGTCTGTGCCACGCCCTCCTTGCCAGGGGGCAGCGCCCACGCGCCATCCAGCCCCTGGCAGCGCAGCGCGATCCGCCGCGCCTCGGTCGGTGTGATCTGTATAGGATTCATCAGCTCTCGTTCTTTTCCCTTTCTGGCTCCAGCAACGGCGGCCCGCTTGACTTTCCTCCGCAGCCCATGTAGCATAGGCGCAGACAGAGAAAAGGGCAGCCAACGATGGAGAGAATCTCACTCATCGCCGTTGATCTCGACGGCACACTGCTGACCAGCGCCGGTCAGGTCGCGCCGGAAGGTGGCCGCGCCCTCACCGAGGCGGCGCGCGCGGGCGTGCGCGTCGTCCTGGCAACCACCCGCAACCCGGATACCGTGCGCAACATCTGTCGTCGGCTCGCGTTGCACGACCCGATGATCTGTACCAACGGTGCGCAGGTGTGGGGCTCGCCGGATGGCCCTGTCTGGCTGTGCGATACGATCCCGCGCGCGGTGGCGCTGCAGATCGCCCTTCTGGCGGACCAGCACGGCTGGGAGCTGAGCACCACCATCGGCGACACCGCCTACTGGCGGCAGCGCTCCGGGCAGCCGCTCGGCTACCTCAAACCGGATGTGGTGATCGTGCCGACGAACGCCGCGGCGATAGTGGATGATCCCGTGCGCATCATCGTCAACGAGCCGGCGGCCATCGTCGCCATCCGCGATCTATGCCAGACCACGCTCGCGGGCCGGTGCCACGCGGAGACCTATTACGAGCCGGATGGGGCGCTGCATTCGCTGTGCATCTTTGCGCCGGGCACCAGCAAGGGGCGAGCACTGGCCCTCGTCGAGGCGCGGCTGAACATCCCGCCAGAGGAGGTGATGGTCATCGGCGACAATCCCAACGATCTCACCATGTTCCCACATGCGCGCCTGCGCGTGGCAGTGGGAAACGCGCTCGCGGCGGTCAAAAGGCAGGCCACCGCTATCGCTCCCAGCAATGACGAGGAAGGAGTGGCGTGGGCGGTGCGCCGTCTTGTCCTGTGTCAGACATAGAAGCACCACAACTGCGCATCACAGCGGCGCGCAGTTGTGGCTGCCACTTTCCCGTTGCTGCGCTAGGCCATCTTTTTCGCCCACACCTTTTCCACATAACGCGCTGTCGGGTGGAGCGAAGTATATAGCCGGTTGGAGATGTTCGGCTCCGGAGCAGAGTCCAGATAGGCGCAATGCATACCCGCCGCGCGCAGTCGCCGGAAGCACTCTGTCAGGACGGCGGTGGCCAGGCCGCGTCGCCGATAGTCGGCATGCGTACCGACAGGATCAATGGCGGCGATCCGGTTCTCGTGGTCAAGCCAGGCCGTGCAAAAAGATGCGTGCTTGCCCTCTGGTGAGACGATGACAAGATCCCAATCCATCGAGTAGCCTGGCGCCCGTTGCTTGGACTCAAGCCACTCGTGCGTGATGGCCGGCTGGGCAAACGTATCGCGCACCGCCTCCAGGTGCGCGCCGAAATCGCGGTTCTCGGCCAGCGTCGTCAGGCAAAAGCCGGACGGGAGCGGGACTGGCGCGTACGCTTTGGCGAGATCGTATGCAAAGGTATTGCCACCCTCGCCCGTGTCGACAAACCCGGCCTCCCGCAGCAGCTTCTCGCGCCGTGCATCCACGCTGTAGGCGTATACCTCCACCTCATCCCTGTCGCGCGCCCACTCGTCAACGATCCAGCGGATCATCTCACGTTCGACAAACCGATAGCTGGGATGAATCTGGATATACACGCCGCTGCCATATTCCGAAACGCAGAAACCGATGATCTTGCCGGTCTCGTCGCGCCAGAGGTGAGCATTGCGCGTGAAAAAGGTGGGGTCCGCTTTGGCCTGCTGGGCATTGCCACCGTATCGCCAATCCTCCCACCGGGCAAAGAGCCAGTTGTGTGGCCAGCGCGTGATCGCATAGGTGGTGATCAGGAACTGGCGCATCTCCATGAATTCAGCTTCGCTGTTGTCATAGGGGAAATCGGTGATAGCCATGGTTTCGCCTCTTTCGTGCTTGTGCTGGGGCCTCTTGCCCACTGCGATGGTTCACATTCAGCTCAACGCTCGAAACCGCAAGCGCGGAGCGACCCGCCAGGCGACCGTCGCCCACAACATGCTGCTGTTCTATTCTAGCGTCTTTGTGGCGAAATGGCAAAAGGCATCTACGTGCTATCCCATAGTGGCGGTCTCACGTCGCAGCCGGGCCATGGTAGCGGCGCAGTCGCTCGCACCATAAGGGATGGGTAATGTGGAAATAGATCGCTCGCCAAGTCTCGTTGATATTTCGGACTTGTCTCCATAAGAATTTCATCATCCTGTGGTACGATGATGTCATCCAAGGCCAGGCCCCGCCATCATGCGGCTGGGGCGATGATCAATGAGTGTGATAATGACAAGAAACATGAAAGCGAAAGCAGGGATGATGACTGGCAATCGGTGCAGAATGGGAAGATTCACATTACGACGAGGTGCGCTGGCGGTGTTGCTGGCGCTCACCCTACTCGTGTCCATGGCGTGCGCAGGCACGCTCACGCCACAGACGCAGGCCACACCTGTGGCGCAGGCAGGGGAGGCCACAGCGACGCCGGCGATGCCGGATGAGAACGTCAGGCAGCCCGTCGCATTGGTGGCAAAGAGCGAGGGCGGCGACACGGACGCTGACGAGGCGGATGCGCGTGCGGAGGCGACGCTGGAGCTTGTGCCTGAAGAGGCCAGCGACGCGGTCGTGATCGTGCTGGGCAAGGCGATCACCATCAATAGCCCGGGCGCAACGGCCAGCGGCAACACGGTCAACATCACCGCCGGCGGCACGTACCGCATCAGCGGCAGCCTGACGGACGGACAGATCAACGTCAATACCAAGGACAAGGTCACCCTCGAGCTGGCAGGCATGTCCGTTACGAATAGTGCCGGCCCGGCTCTTTATGTCGTTGACGCCAAGAAGATCACGCTCAAGTTGCTGCCCGGCACAACCAACTACTTGGCTGACAGCGCGCAGGAACAGGCCGACGACGCGGCCGTGGTGAGCAACGACACGCTGGTCATCGAGGGGGATGGGGCGCTGGTCATTACCGGCAACAACGGCGAGGGCATCGCCAGCGATGATGACATCATCATCAAAGGCGGCTCGATCACCATCACCGCGGTTGATGATGGTCTCGACGTTCACGACAACATCACGATCGGTGGCGGCCACATATCCATCTCCGCCGGCGGCGATGGCATGAAGGCCGGCCAGGACGCGAATCCGGAAGTAGGATCCATTGCCGTCGAGGGCGGCACGATAGAGATCACGGCGGGTCGGGACGGCATCCAGGCGGCCACGACGGTTGTGGTGAGTGCCGGAGATCTGACGATTTCCACTGGCGGCGGCAGCGCCAGTGTTACCCGTAGCACCGCCGGCGACGCCGGCAGGATGCGGCCCGGCGACTGGGGGCAGCAGATCAGCGATACCCCCAGCGCCAAGGGGATCAAGGCAGTGGTTGATCTAACCATCGCGGGCGGCGCGATCACCATAGACGCGGCGGATGACGCCCTGCATTCCAATGACAGTTTGACAGTGAACGGCGGGGATCTCGTCCTTGCATCGGGAGATGACGCCATACATGCCGACGCGTCGGTGACGATCAACGGCGGAGACATCTGCATCACGACATCGTATGAGGGCATTGAGAGCGCCATCATCACCATCAATGACGGCAACATTCGCCTTGTCTCCAGCGATGACGGCATCAACGCGGTCAGCGACAATGCCGCCGCCGGGATGGGCGGACCGTGGGGGCGAAATCCTTTCAACGAGTCCGGCAACAACAACCTCTATATCAATGGCGGCTACATCGTGATTGACGCGAACGGCGATGGCCTGGACATCAATGGCTCGATCGAGATGACCGGCGGACAGGTTATCATCAACGGCCCCACCCGAAACGACAATGGCGCTCTGGACTATCTGGGCACCTTCAAGGTCACAGGTGGCTTGCTGGTGGCGGCGGGCAGTGCTGGCATGGCACAGGCACCCAGCACCTCATCCACCCAGTACTCGGTGATGGTCAATCTCGCCGCGGCGCAGTCCGCAGGCACGGTGTTCCACATCGCGGCGCAGGATGGTGAAGTCCTCACCTTTGTCCCCACCAAGGCGTATCAGTCCGTCGTGTTCTCCTCGCCAGAGCTGAAAAGGGGGACTACGTATATCATCTACACTGGCGGCAAGGCCACCGGCACGGCGACCGACGGCCTGTACACTGGCGGCGCGTACACGCCTGGCACACAGCTCACCAGCTTGACCATCTCGAGCGCAGTCACGGTTATCGGCTCATCTCGCAGCGTATTCCCCGGCGGCAGACGGCCATAGCGTGCCGCGCTGGCAGCGATAGTCGCGGTGGAGCGCCTGACAGGACACGGGCATAGTTCTGTTAGGCGCTCATGTATTCCTGCGGCGCCGATCGCGCTGCCCGGCGGGTCACATCGCGCCACGGCATGACCGGTAAATCCCTTCTGACGCCCGCAAGCTGGCGGCCGGATGCGGAGGAAGAGTCTGCTATATGTGGGCTATTCTCGTAAATCAGTGCTGTGAGAACACCCCTCAGGTGTGGGCAAAACCTCGCGCGGAAAAATCTTGACAAGTCTCCAGTTTGATGCTATCATGTTATCGGTATCATGTTGCCGGTGATGACCCCTTTTCGGGCTGGCGCGTGCCGACCCAGGGAGGCGTAGTGGTTACCATCAGGGATGTCGCGAGGCGAGCCGGTGTCTCGGCTATGACCGTTTCGCGGGTGCTGAATGGCTCCGCTTCGGTCAAGGCAGAGACTCGCCAGCGCGTCGAATCGGCCATTCAGGAGCTTGGCTATGTGCCGAACGCCGCCGCCAGAAGCCTGACCTCCAGGCGCTCCGATACAGTCGGCATGATCGTCTCCCCAATGGCGCACCCCTATTGGAGCCAGGTAGCCGCCACCGCCCAGCGTTATCTCTTGTCCAAGGGCATCGGCTCTTTGATTGGTGATGCCGGCGATACAGGAGAGGCAGAGCAGGCACAACTCGACATGATGCTTCGCCAGGGCGTGGACGGCCTGATCCTTTTCCCCCTCCTCCTTGACCCCACGATTGTAACGGCTATCTCGCGACGAGGGCTGCCTGTGGCAGTGGTCAGCGCGCCCGGCGATTACGAGGTGGACAGCGTGCAGGTGGACATCCGTAGCGCGGCGCGCGACCTGATCCGGCTGTTGCTGGCACGCGGCCACCGGCGGATCGGCATGGTGGCTGCTATGCCACAGCGCCCACTGATGTACGCGCGTTACCAGGGTTATCTCGACGCCCTCTCCGAGGCAGGGATCGGAGATAAATCGCTGGCCAGATGGCTACCTCCCATCGGGGATTGGCGGGAACTGGCTGCCGAGCATGCCCGCGAGCTGCTGTCGCCACCTCACGCGGTCACCGCGATCTTTGCCTCTGCGCCGGATATGGGCGTGGGCGTCATTGACGCGTTCAACGCGCAGCGGCTGAGGATCCCTGACGATGTGTCGCTGGTTGTCTTTAATGAGATCCCGGCGCTCTTCTCCTTTCTGACGATAGGCCTGTCACCGCCGGCTGAGGATATCGGCAGGTTAGCCGCCGAGATGCTCTATGAGCGTCTCCGGGGCTATGAGGGCGGGCCACGGCAACGTTTGCTGCCGGCCACGCTACGCATGGGCAGCTCTGTTGGCCCCCCCCAGAAGCGCTGATTGGTTACAGGGCTCTTCACATTGCGAGAAAAGGAGGTGCTCCGCGAGAAGACCACCTGGTTCGTGCGATCGTTGGATGCACGGAAGAGACAGTACCGTTAAGGAGGAAAGCAAAATGGACAGGATCACCAGACGCAGTTTCCTGAAGGCATCCATCGCCACGGCTATGGGCGCGGCGCTATCCGCCTGCGCCCGGCCCACGCCGCAGATTATCGAGAAGCAGGTGCCGGTGGAAAAGGTCGTCAAGGAGACGGTGATCGTCGAGAAACAGGTCCCCGTCGAGAAAACCGTCAAAGAGACGGTGGTCGTGGAGAAGGAAAAGGTCGTCGAGAAGGTCGTGACGGCCACCCCTGTGCCCTCGAAATACAAAGAAGCCCCCATGCTGGCCGAGCTGGTCAAGGCTGGCAAGCTGCCGCCGGTGGACGAGAGGGTGCCGCAGGATCCCTGCGTCCTGCCGCTGATGGAAGGCGTCGGCAAATACGGCGGCACGCTGCGACGTGGCTTTACTGGCATGGCCGATAGCGTTGGCCCCTGGAAGATGACCGCGCACCAACTGGTCTGGTTCAACACCGATCTGTCGTTGCGCCCGAATGTCTGCGCGAGCTGGGAGATCAACCAGGACGCCAGCGAGTGGACGTTCAGGCTGCGCAAGGGGATGAAGTGGTCGGACGGTCAGCCATTCACCAGCGAGGATTTCAAGTGGTGGTACGAGAACCAGCTGATGAACAAGACCCTGACCACCGCTATCCCCGCCACCTGGTGTACCGGCAAGAAGGTGGTGATGCAGCTCAGCGCGCCAGACACATACACGGTGGTGATGAAATTCGCGAATCCCAACCCGCTGTTCGTGTATAACATTACCGCCTCCGACCCCTTCTCGGCCAGCCACTACCTCAAGCAGTTCCACGGCGATCTGGTGGCAGACAAGGCGGCTCTGGAAAAGGCCTTCAAGGACGCCAAGTTCAATACCTGGGTGGACTATTTCAACAACCGCAACACCTGGACGCTGAACCCCGATCTGCCGGCGCTCCACTCCTGGGTCGCCAAGACGCCGCTCTCGCAGGAGATTTTCCTGATGGAGCGCAACCCGTACTCCTTCCACGTGGACAAGGAAGGAAACCAACTGCCTTATATTGACAAGATGGTGCACAAGCTCTTTAGCAGCAAGGAAGTGTTCAATCTCTGGATCGTCGGCGGCGAGATTGACTTCCAGCAACGCCACGTGGATGTGCCCAGCTATAGCCTCTTCAAGGAGAGCGAGAGCAAGGGCGGCTATCGCGTCTATATCGGCGCGGATGACTCGACCAACGTGCTCTGCATCAACCACACCTGCAAGGATCCCAGGATCCGCGAGTTCTTCCAGAACCGCGATGTGCGCATCGCCCTCTCGCATGCCCTTGATCGCGAACAGATCAACGGTCTGATCTACGATGGCCTGGCCACCCCGCGTCAGTACAGCCCGCCCCGGCAGTCACCCGACTATTACGAGAAGCTCACCAAGGCCTACATCGAATACGATGTGAAGAAGGCCAACGAGCTGCTGGACAAGGCCGGCTATAGCAAGCGAGGCGCCGACGGCATCCGCCTCTGGAAAGATGGCAGCGGGCCCATCAGCCTGGTAATGGAGAACTATTCGCCGACGATCACCGACGAAGGCGAGGTCATTGCCAAGCAACTGGCCGACGTGGGCATCAAGATCACCTATAAGGTGATTGACCGTTCGCTTGGCTCGCAGCACGAGGCCGCCAACGAGATCGAGATCGAGCACCATTTCTGCAGCCGCGCCGTCCTGCCGCTGGCCGATCCCGCTTTCTTTATCGCCACCTCCAACGACAAGAGCTGGTGCAAGGCCTGGACGCTCTGGCGCGCGGACCCGACCAACCCGAATGCCGAAGAGCCGCCCAAGGATCACTTTATCTGGAAGCTCTGGGAGATCTGGGATGAGGTCAAGTTGGAGCCGAGCGAGGCCAAGCAGCACGAGATCATGAGGAGGATATGGGACATCCTGGCGGAAGAGATCCCGATGCCGGGCACGGTGGGCGAGCTGCCCGCGCCGGTGATCGTCAAGAACGGGCTGCGCAATCTCGATTTCAGCTACACCATGCCGATCAGCAACACCACCAAGCACGACGGCTTTATCCCGCTGGCTACCTACTACTGGGATGAGCCAGAGAAGCACGTCTAGAGACAACCGACTCGACGCCTGTGCTGGCCCCGGTTGGGGAATCCCCCTGGCCGGGGTCAGCGCTCGATCATCGCGCCGTAGTACAGCGTGAACGCTGGAGTGCATCCGGGAGGGAATCGTGAAGAAATGCGTTGTCCTGGGCATGGATGGCGTCAGTCCTCATGCCGTTCTGCGCCTGGTCGCGCAGGGCAAATTGCCCCACTTTGCGCGGATGTTGCGGGAGGGCAGCTTTTTCCCGCACTTTCTTTCCTCTGTGCCGTCCTCTACGCCGGAGAACTGGACGACCATCTCCACCGGCGCGTGGAACGGCACACACCAGG
The DNA here is from genome assembly GCA_019873665.1 of Chloroflexota bacterium. Classification (GTDB taxonomy): domain Bacteria; phylum Chloroflexota; class Anaerolineae; order JAAYEA01; family JAAYEA01; genus JAIOAV01. The sequence continues at coordinate 26,709 of JAIOAV010000018.1, read as the reverse complement.
TGATGAGTTTTCAAGTGTTCTCGCCGCCGGAGCTGCACGGTAACTGGATGTCGGGTTATACTTCCGCCGAGAGCCAGGCCGAGTTCATCTGGGATGCCGTGGAACGCGCGGGCAAGCAGAGCATCATCCTCAAGTACCCGGCCTCGCACCCGCCGACGATGAAGAGCGGCGTGCAAGTCTGCGGCTGCCATGTGCGCCCCTGCGCGCACCAGATCGAGGGAGCGCGGATGTTCGCGACGGTAGAGCCGCGCAGCACGCCACTCGTGCTGCAAGTGGCAGCCGATGCGGCCGCGTTGTCGAGCAGGCTGCCCACGCTGATGGGCGAGCTGCCCTTCCTCGCACGTGGCCTGGGCGCACCCTCCGTCGGCGCGGGGCTGGACGAGCGCACGGTGCTCTATGGCGTGCCAGACGACGTGGAAAAGAGCAAACTGGGCAAGCCGGAAGGTGTCGGGCTGCACACTGCCGTGTGCAAGATCGCGCCGCCGGGCAAGCGTTACTATCTCTGGGTCTTGTCCACCAGAGGTCAGGGCTATGACCGCGTGGCGATCAGCCGCGATGCTGCCGGGCAAGACCTGATGGCCGAGCTGGGCGTCGGCGAGTGGTCGGAATGGTTTCTGGAGCCATGGGACACGGTGGACGGGCGGCGCGAGGGCACGATCCGCTTCAAGCTGGAGGCGCTCTCTGCCGATGCGCAGGTGGTCAAGCTCTATTCCTCACAGATCATGGACGTGGATCACTATGCCTATCCCGGCGCGGTGGGGCGCGAGCTATACGAGCAGGTCGGGCCGTTCATCACCGACATCGGCTGGGAGGGGCTGGGGCATGATCCCAAGCAATCCTGGTTCCACGAGTCGGTGTTGGTGGACCTAGCCGAGTATCAGCATGACTGGTTCGTGCGCGCTTTTGACTATCTGAGTCGCACCCGTCCCTGGTCGCTGGCGATGATGCAGGTGCATTGCATTGATTGCGCCAATCATCACTGTCTGCGCCTGGCTGACCCGGCGGCGAACCCGGACGATCGCGCTCTCGGCGGCCGCTATCTGCGCTTTGTGGAGACGCTCTACGAGAGCCTGGATCGGATGCTGGGGCGGATGATGGCGCTCATGGACGAAGACACAGTGCTGTTCGTCGTCTCGGATCATGGCGGCCTCTCCGGCCACCTGCACGTCAACGCCACTGACATCCTGGAAAAGGCGGGCTATCTGGTGCGCGACACGCGCGGGCAGACGGACTGGTCGCGCACGCGCGCCTATGTAGTCAATGGCATCTTTGTCAACGTCAACCTGCAAGGCCGCGAGCCGCATGGCATTGTGCCCGCGGCGCGGTTTGACAAGACCTGTGACGAGGTGATCGCCGCACTACACGCCTATGTGGAGCCGAGCACCGGCCTGCACCCGATCAACCTGGCGCTGCGCAAAGTGGACGCGCGCTATCTGGGGCTCTTTGGGGATCCGACGGGGCAAAAGATCGGTGACATCGTCTTTACGCTGCGTGAGCCGTTCGGTGGCAACCACGGCGAGCAGCTCTCCACCGCCGAGTTTGGTCTCGGCTCAAACACGTCTTTGCTGATGATCAAGGGGCCGGGCATTCGCCGCGGGGCGCAGTTCGAGCGCAACGCCTGGCTCACTGACATCGTGCCGACGATCTGCAAGATCATAGATGTGCCGGTACCCAGGCAATGCGAAGGGGCGATCCTCTACCAGGCATTGGACGAATAGTTGACACGTGGATTGTCTTGCGCGGCCCGATAGCCCGGGGGCGAAAGCAAGCCGCAGAGGGTGGAGATGGTGCTGCTCTGGACGTCGGATTGATGGCGGGAGTGAAAACGACCAGGGGACGGAGAGTCCCCTGGTCGTTTTGGCGGATCTATGGCGGCGCTCGGACTTGAACCGAGGACAAAGGGCTTATGAGTCCCCTGCTCTGCCGCTGAGCTACGCCGCCTAAATGGGCAAAGGACGCGCCTGGCGGACAAGTCAATCCCTCACCCTAGACGACCCACATTCTACTCGATTTTGAGGATCGGTCAAATCAAGAGATAATATCGCGCCAGGAGATCAGCGACGCCGTCTTTATGGGCATCACCCAGCCGACACAGATCTCCCCGCTCCCCTCTTCGCCTTTCTACTGGGAAGAGCAGGCCAAGAACATGATCGAGCATGACCCAGTACGAGCCAACAAATATCTGGACGAACTGGGTCTGACGAAGGGATAACTAAGGCTATCGTCTGCGTCCGGACGGCAAGCGCCTGGCTCCCACATTCGAGTATGCTCCGGTCTTTGGCGCTTGGGGCAGCATCGCCGAGCTATTGCGCGCACACTGGAAAGAGCTGGGCATCGACCTGATCATCAAGGAAGTGAGCCGCGAGCTATGGAACGAGCACCGCGTGGCCAACGATCTGGAGATCACGATGTGGGTCAGCAACGCCGAGTTCAACCCGCTCATTGATCCGCGCACGCTGATCAATTTCCAGGGCGGACGGCTGTTCGAGATGTGGCGTGATTCTAACGGCAAGGATGGCAAGGAGCCGCCTGACTGGATGAAGAAGCAATACGAGTTGTACGACACCATCGCCGTGACACCGGATCCCGAGGAGCAGAAGAAGCTGATGCGCCAGATCCTGGAAATCCACAAGGATCAGATGGTCACCATTGGCATCTGCACCGCGCCGCCGGAAGTGGTGGTGGTCAAGAACAACTTCCGCAACGTGCCGGAAAAGGCCGTCTCGGACTGGCCGATGTTGAGCCCGGGCAATACCGCTCCAGAGCAGTACTTTATCAAGCAGGGCTAACCGACCACTCTGATTCGAGGGGGAGCCTTTTGCTAAAGCTCCCCATCTTTGGCAGAGAGAGCGCGCCTAGAGCGCGAACCAGCAAGCTGCACAAGTAGCGACAATGCAGACAAGGGGCAAGCCCATATGACCTATAGCGACCGATATCTGGCCTTCATGGGTATGGCACCGAAACGCATTCCTCACTGGGAGCACTGGTCCTGCCCCGATGCCGAGACCTACCTGACTGGTATTGACTACTACGAACACCCTCGGCTGTGCCGCGAGCGGCTGCGCGAGCTGTATCCTCAACTCGGCCTGCCCATCCCTGAGACAGACGCCCCGATTCCCCGGCCCGACCTGGACCTGCAGGGACAGAGCATGAGCACCGACGAGGAGGGTCTGCGGCACGTGCGCTGGGGCGACAAGGTGACAGGACATTGGGACTGGGGCATACGCTTTCACAACCTGGAGGAGGTATTCGCCTTCTCCCCGCTGGAGAACGCCGACTTTACCGATTTCCCCATGGTCAGCGACGGCAAGCAGGATTTCCGCAGCGAAGAGGCGATCTATCAGCGCTACCGCCAGCGCTGGCCGGCCGAATGGGGCGACAAGGCCCCCGTGGGCGAGGCCGTCAGCGTGGGGTTCTACAATACCATGTTCATGTGGCCCCTGCTCACCTTTGGCTGGGAGCTGTTCCTGGAGGCCTGCCTGGATCCGCGCTTTGAGCGGATCATGGACGAGTTCGCCGAGATCAATCGCCGCGTCTTTCGTGCCTTTGCCCGGCTGCCGGTCAATTTCGTCATCTGCCACGACGATATCGTCAACTCCCGCGGGCCGATCTGCTCGCCCAAGTGGATGCACAAGTACATCTTTCCGCGTTATAAGGAGTTCTGGGGTATCCTTCGGGCCGCGGGCAAAGAGGTGATCTTTATGACCGACGGGCGTGCCGATGCCTATGCTGATGACGTATTCGCCTGTGGCGCGCGCGGCATCATCACTGAACCATACGCCGATTTCAAGACCATTGCCCGCAGACATAAGGACTGCTTTCTGGCGGGGGAAGGCGACAATCGCATCCTCTATCGCAATGATCCCGCTGAGATCGAGGCCATGGTACGCAACATGGTCGACACGGCCCATCTCACAGGTGGCTATATGATGTGCATCGGCAACCACATCCCATGGAATGTGCCGCCAGAGGCCATCAAGCGCTATCTGGATCTCTCCGCCGAACTGGCGCACCGTTAGGTCGGGGCTATACGCGTGCCTTCTCCTATCGCGTGTTGCGGAACGAGGCGCGATCAAAGTCAACTGGAGATCGGGCGATTGTCACGGCCCGGACCATCGGTGTCATGACGAGGGAGCGAAGCAGCCGTGGCGCTCGCTCCCGTGTCATTGCAGGAGCAAGGCCTGAAGCAACCCCCCTCCCAAGCCAGCGGGGGACTGCTTCGCTCCCTTCGGTCGCTCGCAACGACGGAGTGGGCTGTACGATCTCTATTGGTCTCCTGCATCCCCCATTTGACAACACTCCCCGCGCCGCCACATGCATTGACGCGGAGACGCCATACAGCGCCGATTCTACCTCACCTTCGCTAAGGTCCAGCCCGGCCGCCTGGCTCTTCGGTCCCCCAACACTGTGGGCTCTCCCGCCGCGCCTATCGCCTTGGCCTCCTGCACGGCACTGCGCCGCTCCTCAGCCTGCAGCGCAGCCGGGTGATCCCGAAGGATTCTCAGTCGGTGCCTGTGGTGATGGCGCTGGAGACACCTTGTGTACGCATGCTCATTGCCAACGATGTAGGCCTGGGCAAAACCTCAAGACTTGGTTGGTCGTCACGGAGATGCTCGCCCGCCAGATAGCCGATCAACGTCCTGAACGGGGAGGTTGACCAGCTCGGAAAGCCGGATGCCGGTGTCGAGGAGCGTCAGCAGGATGCACGTGTCCCGGAAGTCCTTCGCGCCCCCGGGATCTACCGCCGCAAACAGGCTCCTGATCTGGTCATCGCTCGCTGTGCTTCCAGTGGGGCGGATGGGATTCGAACCCACATGGGCCAAGCCCAGCGGATTTTAAGTCCGCAGCGTCTGCCGTTTCGCCACCGCCCCATAAACAAAAGCTGATAGCTCCTATTCGCTATCAGCTAACTCACGACTCCTCAAGGCGACGATGGGACTCGAACCCATGGTCGGGGTTTTGCAGACCCCTGCCTTAACCACTTGGCTACGTCGCCACACAAACAAAAAGCGGAAGACGGGATTTGAACCCGCGACCCTCTCCTTGGCAAGGAGATGCTCTACCGCTGAGCCACTTCCGCGTCCAATGCCGAGGTCCAGAATCGAACTGGAGACCCTACGGTTTTCAGCCGCATGCTCTACCTGCTGAGCTACCTCGGCCCACCATCGAGTTGGCAGTATTCTATACCATCTTCCCTATCTTGTCAAACCGCCTCACTCCCGCCAACAGACTGATGCATGAGCTATCCGCTCGATTGACGGCGTGCGACACACCTCTATAATGACTCCCATCACGGCGCGGGATGGTCACGCCGCACGCCCATGAGGGAGGATAATAACCATGAAGATCGTGTTGATCGGCGCCGGCAGCCGCAGCTTTGGCCGGGGACAGATCGCCGACATCCTGCAGGCCCCTGAGCTGCGGGGCCATCAGGTAACACTCACGCTCGTTGATCAGGATGAGACTGCGCTGGAAACTATGACAGCGCTGGCCGAGCGCATCAAAGCGCACTCTGGCACCGATGTGGCCCTGCAAAGCACCACTGACCGCCGCCAGGCGCTGCCGGGCGCAGACTATGTGATCACCGCGGTGGCGCGGCAACGGATGCCGCTTTGGGAACAGGATTTCCGCGTGCCGCTGGCCTACGGCTTCCGGCACTGCCTGGGCGAGAACGGCGGCCCTGGCGCACTCTTTCACGCGCTGCGCAGCCTGGAGCTGGTCATCCCGATCTGCCGCGACATCGAAGTGCTCTGCCCCCATGCACTGCTGCTCAATTTCACCAATCCGGAGGCGCGCGTCCTGCACGCCATCTATCACCTCACCACCGTCCGCGCTGCGGGTATCTGTCATGGCGTCTTTAGCGCGCTGAACGCCATCTCCCACTATCTGGAGCGCCCCTGGGAGGAGCTCGATATCGTCTCGGCTGGTATGAATCACTTTTATTATGTCCTGCAGATCAAGGACAAGGCCACAGGCGAAGATCTCTTGGGCGAAGTGCGCCGGCGTATCCTGGCGGACGACTCTGGCCGCGTGCCGCCCCTCTACCGCAAGATGCTCGAGATCTTTGACATGGTAACGTACATGTCCGACGATCATATAGGCGAGTATGTCTCATACGGGGCCGAGTTCGGCGGTGTCAAATGGCATTACGGGCAGGAGGTGCGTCCCGTGCCGCTGCATGAGGCACCTTCGTCCCAGCCGACCCTGGAGGAATATGCCAGCGGACAGCGCCCACTGGATGAGTGGGTGCTGCGACGCAGCGGCGAGATCACCGTGCCGATGATCTGCGACATCGAGTTCGATCGCGGCAACTGGCGGCCCGCGGTAAATGTGTTGAACCGCGACCTGTACATTTCCAACCTGCCCGCCAGCGGCGTGGTGGAGGTGCCCGCTGTGGTAGACGCACAGGGTATTCACCCGCTGAAGGTCGGCCCGCTGCCAGAGCCGGTCGCGGCAATGATCCGCACCCAGTTCAGCATCATCGAGCTGGTCACAGAGGCGTATCGCACCCGCGATAGGCGGTTGCTGCTACAGGCGTTGCTGTTGGACCCGGTCGTGAACAGCGTGACGGCGGCGGAGCGGCTCCTAGATGACATGCTCACGCTCCAGGCCGAGTATCTGCCCAGTTTTCGCTGATACACCGCGGACCGAATCCGCAAGTAGTCCGCTCGTGGCGCGCTTTTTCTCACACGACAGAAGACACAAGGAGATCACCTGATGGCAGAAAACGACAAGCCCATCCTGCACATGATCGGCCATGCTCATATTGACCCGGTTTTTCTCTGGCGCTGGCCGGAAGGATACGAAGCGGTAAAAGCCACCTTCCGTGCCGCACTGCAGAGGATGACAGAAACACCCGGCTTTGTCATCACGACAACCAGCGCCGCCTTCTACGAATGGCTGGAGCGATGGGACCCCGAGCTCTTTGCCCAGGTCGCAGCGCGCATCTGCGAGGGGCGTTGGGAGATCGCCGGCGGCTGGTGGGTGGAGCCGGACTGCAACGTGCCGCACGGCGAGGCGCTGGTGCGGCAGGCGCTCTATGGCCAGAGCTACTTCCGCCGCAAGTTCGGCGTGACCGCTATCGTGGGCATGAATCCGGACACCTTCGGCCACGCCTGGACGCTGCCGCAGATACTCGCCAAAAGTGGCTGCCGCTACTATGTATTTATGCGCCCATCGTGGTTTGAGAAGAGCTTGCCGGGCAACCTCTTTTGGTGGGAGTCGCCCGATGGCACGCGCGTGCTCACCTGTCGCCTCAACAGCTACGGAGGCAATGTTACCCCGGGAGCGCTGGCCAGCGCAGCGCGAAGCGACTTTTATGCCACACGCCACAAGGTGATGTTCTACGGACATGGCGACCACGGCGGCGGCCCGACAAAAGAGTCCATCGCTGTCATCATTGCGGATCAGGACGCGGGTGGCTCAGCGCGCTTCAGCCGTATCGCCGACTTTTTCCGCGCTATCGAGACGGAGGGGATGAGCTTTCCGGTGGTGCGGGATGAGCTCCAACACCATGCCCAGGGGTGTTATTCGACGCTCGCCGAGCTGAAAAAGCGCAATCGGCGTAATGAGCATCTCCTGTTGACGGCAGAAAAGATCAGCGCCATCGCCGCGCATGTGGCCGGCGCGCCCTACCCGCAAGAGGATCTCACGCGGGGCTGGCGTGACGTGCTGTATTTGCAATTCCATGACAGCCTCGGCGGCACATTGCCCAAGGAGGCGTACGAGGACTCGCTCGAGCAGCACGGCCGGGCGACGCAACTCGCGCAGGAGGCGATCCACGGCGGGATGCATGCTCTCGCCAATCAGGTGGATACAGACGGCGCGGGTCTGGCATATCTCGCCTTTAACCCCAGCGCCTGGCCGCGACGTGCACCGATGCAGGTCGTAGTGGATCGCAGCCACCTGGGCAGCGACGCGGTTGTGTCGGAGAACTGGTGGCGCGAGGGCGGCGTGCGGGTCGTGGATGACGAAGGCCGCGAGGTGCCATCGCAGCTCGTGTTCCCGCCCGCCCACGCCGGCTTTGGTCGCGTCAATGTCCTGTTCTTGGCCGATCTGCCGTCTCTGGGCTATCGCGTCTATCGCTTCTTGCCCTACACCGGCCAGCAGCCAGCGCACGAACTATCCGCGAGCGGGACCTCTCTGGAGAATCGCCGCTGGCGGCTGGAGTTGGACCCGGCGAGTGGCCAAGTGACGCGCCTGTATGACAAAAAGCGCGACCTAGAGGTGCTGGCAGACGTGGCTAACCGCGCCGTGGTGCTGGATGATCCCTCCGACACCTGGGCGCACGAGACCGAAAGCTTTCAGAAGGAGTTGGGCGCATTCGGCGAAGCGCAGATCAGCGTGCTGGAGACGGGGCCGGTGCGCGCCACGCTGTGGGTGCGCACGCGCTTTGGCGACTCGCGGCTGGAGCAGTGCATCTCGCTCTATGATGAGCTCGACCTGATTGACATCACGGCGACAATTCACTGGCGCGAACACCACCGCATGGTCAAGATCGAGTGGCCGCTCAACGTCGCCCTGCCCACCGTTACGTCCGAGATCCCTTATGGGCACATCGTCCGTCTCTCCAAAGGCAACGAGGAGCCGGGCGGGCGCTGGTTGGATGTCAGCGGGCAGGCGCGCCGCAGACTCACCGAGTCCGTGCCGTACGGGGTGACGCTGCTGAACGACAGCAAGTATGGCTATGACGCATGGGCGCGGTATCGCGCCTATGGCTGGGGACCGGGCAAGGTGCATCTGCGCCTGACGATCCTGCGCAGCCCAATCTATGTCTTTCACGAGCCGAACGCTGTGCAGCCCGGGCTGCCGTACGAATACCAGGACCAAGGCGTGCATACCTTCCGCTACGGCATCCTGCCACACGACGACACCTGGCGCGAGGCGGATGTGCCGCGCGTCGCCGAGGCCTTCAACACGCCACTGGTGGGTATCAATGCCGAAGTGCACGGCGGCGAGCTGCCGTCTCATGGCAGCTTCCTGACATCATCGCCCGCCAACGCACAGGTGAGCGTCCTGAAGAAGGCCGAAGAGGGTAACGCCTTGGTCGTGCGCTGTGTCGAGACACATGGCGTTGATGTGCCGGAGGCGACGATTCGCCTGCCACAGTGGGGAATAACGTGGTCCTTTCCGCTGGGGCATGGCGAGATCAAGAGCTTTCGCGTGGAGCGCGACGGCACCGTGCGAGAGATAAACTTGCTAGAAGACCCTCTGTGAAAGCTGCGTGCTCGTATCTCTGGAGGAAGCAAACAGAACTTCCCCGCCTGTCATTGCGAGCCGCGTAGCGGCGAAGCAATCTACTATAGGGCTGTTTGGAGATTGCTTCGGGCTTCTCGCAATGACGCGAATGGTCCAAGCTGTGTACAATCATTCAATCTCTGATTGAGTTGATGAGATGCGGAGCCAGCGAAACGTCCCTTTGCTGGCTCCCTTCCTTTCTCGCGAGCACGCGCCGCGAGAGGCGGTGGCTGCTCGTATATGGCTAGTCCTCCTTAGTAACGGCGCGGAGGATCTCATACTCGCGTCGCTGCAGCAGCTGCGCCAACGGCTGGAGAGTAACGAGATAGATCACCACGCTGTACAGCCCGGCGAGCGGCAGTGTTACGATCAGAGCTGGCTTCCAGAGCGCGTATGGGAGCAGGATTAGAGCCATGACAGGACCCTGCGCGGCAAAGCCGATCAGCCCCCATGCGGTCCCGCGCTGCCGCCCCTGAAATTCGAGCTGCGCCCGGTATGGGCCAACGATGGCGGCGAAGTTATAGGCCGGCGTCGCGCTGATCTGCTGGCAAAGCGCCAGGTAAAGGCCCAGCGGGATCACCACCCAGAGGCGCGTCAGGACGCCCACCACGATCATCAGCACGAGCGAAGCGCCCCCTACCAGCAGGAACATCAACAGATTCCATGACAGGAGGAGATAGCGACGATCCAGTGGCGACAGCGCCAGTGTCGCGAAACCCTCCCGGTCAATGACGCCAAAGTAGTTGGCGGTGATCGCTATGTTCAGGATAGACGGCACGAGAACCGCTGCCATGCCCAGCACGAGGACGACGATTCCGGATGTCTCGCTGCCAGCACTCTGGAAGGCGCGGCTGGTGACGATGATCGAGAAGAGCGGGAACAGCAGCGAGAGAAACATCCGTCGCGGCATTGGGCTACGAAAGAGGTAAATCCAATCCTTCTGAAAGGCGGCCCAGAACGCCGGCGCGCCTGGGAGGTTCCAACGCCACCGTGCGCTGCGCACACGCTCCGTGCCCAGCCGCAACGACGCGCCGGACATCAAGCGTCGTGTGATGGTGGCATGCACCGCGAACAGTGCGCCGGTGAAAGCGATGGATATGACTAGGAAGAGCAGTGCCCGCCCCCACGTACCGGTTGTCGCCAGGCCCATGGCGTTCGTGGCCCAGCCGACCGGCAGCCAGCCCAGCACTCGTGAGGGGCGGATGATCTCCAGCACCTGGCTGGCGCTGGTGGCCGCGCGGAGCTGCGCGATCATCTGCTCGCTGATCAGGCGCTGGAGAAAGCCGGGCACTCGCTGATAGTTGTCTGTGGCGAACTGGATGATGTACTGGCTGAAGGAGAGGAGAATGAACGGCAGCGCCAGGAGCGAGATCAGCAGAGCGCGCAGGCGTCGGTCCCCTGCCATCAGGTCGAACAGATCTTCCATGATGCGGCCGCTGAGCACCAGCAGCAGAAAGGTCGGGATCGCGCCCAGCAGGATCAGCGGCAGCGCCAGCGGCGCGTGCCATGCCAGCCCGGCGATCTCGCCCAGGATGATCGGCAGTGTCCAGAGGCCCACCATCGTCAGCATCGAGACCAGCGCGCTGCCAACGACGATGCTGCGAAAGCGAATCGGGTAGGCAAAGAGGCGCGAGATCTCAAACCGCTCGATCACCTGACCGTTGTAGAAGGAAGGCATGAGCAGCCAGAAAAAGCCGAGGAACACGTTGACGATCAGCGCGACTTCGTAGGCCGCCTGCGAGGACACGAGGACCAGGATGATTGCCAGCCCGATGCCCATCAGCATGAAAAAGGGAAAGGTGAAAAAGAGCTGTAGCAGGAGGATCAGCACCTGCGCCAGATAAGCCAATCCCTGAGCGTCGCGGCGGCGGAACATCGCCACTGTGAGCTTCCATTGCAGCCACAAGAGGGTCTTGAGCTCGGTGATCATCTCACCCTCCTGCCGGGAGCTCGCCCGCAGCGCGGCCCGTCAGCCAGCTCAAGAGCGTGGCATCCTTCACCTCGGCGCCGACGGTGCGAATGAACACCTCTTCCAGCGGCGCTTCCTCCGGCAGGCCGGCCTGCGCCCGCAGTGCCGCGATGCTGCCCACCCCGGCCAGCACCCCCTTGTTGATGATCCCCACCTGGTCGCAGAAGCGCTCCGCCAGCTCCATGACGTGTGTAGAGAAGAAGATGGTCGTGCCACGCTGGTCCACCATCTCTCGCAGCAGATTCTTGAGCGCGCGCGTCGAGACCGGATCAATCCCTTCGAATGGCTCGTCGAGAAAGAGGATCTGTGGAGCGTGGATCAGAGCGCAGGCGATGAGCGTCTTTTTGCGCATACCCTGGGAATAGTCGAGGATCATCCTATCCCCACTTCCCTGCAGGCCCATGATCTCCAGAAGAGGCGGGATGCGCTGTTTGATCTCCGCGGGCGTCAGGCCGTGTAGCCGCCCGGCCAGCTCCAGTTGCTCGTTCGCGGTAAGACGCTCGTACAGGCTCATCCCCTCGGGAACGACGCCGATACGCCTCTTCACCTCCAGCGGCTCTTGGCGGATGTCGAATCCGGCGACGCGGCCCGTACCAGCGGTGGGTGGGAGAAGGCCGATCAGCATGTTGATCGTCGTGGATTTGCCTGCGCCGTTCGGGCCGAGAAAGCCAAAGATCACGCCGCGCGGCACCGTCAGGTTGAGTTGGTCCACCGCGGTTAGTGTACCGTAGCGGCGGGTCAGGTTGTCCGTCTGGATGGCAGGAGTGAGCTCGCTCATTAGGCCTCCTTTTTCGCTCTCGCACTTCGGGTACGCCCAGCCTGCGATATCGTCGTTGGGTATCGGGTCGCTGAATTCAATTACGCATGGGCCCGCGTCGAGGTTGCAGGAAGCCTCAGGAGAGTGGCTGCTAACGCCTGCTCCTGAGGCCCTGCCTTTGCCCAAGCCAACCTCCTGTGCGCTGATGCTACTCTGCCGGTCTGATGGCGCGGCGTGGCGATGTGGCGACGAGTGTCGGTATGGCGGCGACGAGACAGAGCGCAGCAGTGCTCCAAAAGACGGCGTTCAGCCCCCAATGCTGCGCCACCACGCCGCTGATCGCCGGTCCGGCGAACATGCCCACCGCATAGACCGCCTGATAGATGCCCATGGCCGAGGCGCGCTCTTCCTGCGACACTGCCTTGATGCTCAGCCCCATGGTTACCGGGTAGACGAGGCCGCGTCCCAGGCCATGCAGCACGCGCACGCCGATCAACATGGGAAGCGTATGCGCCCATGGGATCGCCGCGATGGCGGCAAAAGTGGTCAGCAACCCCAGCCCGACCGCGCGCGTCTCACCCACTTTGGGCGCAATCATCGCGGCAAAAAGCGACATGATCGTAGAAGGGATCAATACCGCCGACGAAAGCCACCCCAGCTCGGTCTTGGTAGCGCCGAGTTGGTCAGCATAGAGCGGCACGAACCCTTGCAGCGTCGTGTGAAACGCGTATTGATCCAGCGCCGCCAGGAGGGAGACCAGAGTCAGTGTTGGCACGGTGGCCACGTGCAGGAATCGACGCAGTGTGAGACGATTCGCCACCGGCGTGCGCCGCTCAGGGACTGGAAGCATCAGGAGGATGCCGGCGGCGGCCAGCACTGCGCCGCCGAGAAAGGGCACCGCCACGCCGAATCGGTCGGCGAGCCACCCACCGGCGCTGGTAGCGGCGAGCTGGCCCAGCGCCGTGCAAAAGCTGAGTATGCTAGTGGCCTGCACGGCGCGCTCATGTGGGAAAAAGCCAGCAAAGAGCACCGATGTCGCCACCCACACAGATGCCGCGACGCCGGACAGGGCGCGGAAGACAAAGATCCATCCCGGCGTTGGCGCCCAGGCAAAGCCCAGACAGCTGATCGCCACGACGACAAAGCCTACTAACACGAATGGCTTTCGCCAGCCGAGCCGGTCGGACGCCGCGCCCAGCGGGATACGCAGAATGAGCTGCGTCAGCCCGTACGAGCCAGTGATCAGCCCCACAAAGGCTAACGACGCGCCCTTGCTGCGGGCGTACACGGCCAAGATCGGCACATAGAGGTACAGCCCCGACCAGAAGAGCACAATGCCGAGGCAAAGGCGAACAGCACCAAGCGGTTTGATTTCATTGCGTTTTCCCAATGTGGTGTGGATGTCTCATTGCTCTTGCACGATGATCGCTACGGCAGTGCGGTCTTGTTGCTGCGCGATCATGATCTGCACCTTTTGCGTCCCTTTGGCAAAGGCCAGAAAGCCCTCTTTGTCCGCCGGAACGCTTTCCCAGCCGAGCCGCGCCATCTCTGTCCGGTAGAACGCGGTGACGTGGTCGGCATCTGCGGCCACCTTGTAACTGATCATGCCCATCATCGCGATCTGATCGGTCGCGCCGGGGAAGATCGGCACGTCGCCCGCGGCGTCCGGCTTCTCCACGCCGGCGGGCGGCACGATGACGATCAGGGCGTTGATGTCGGTGAGATCAGTGCGCAGTGTGACCTTGACAATCTGGCCGGTCTCAATGTTCTTGCCCATGAGCTGCGCCACAGCGCACACCGGCACGTTGTGTGCGACAGATACCCAGACGTCGCCGGACGCCTCGATCAGATTCGCAAAGAGGTTCGAGGCCAGAAGCGCGGCCTTGTCATAGTGATAACGCCTTGTTGTCACGCCGTTGATGGCCTCCTCCCCGGCGTAACGGCCCCGGCCGCTGCCAAAGACCTTCTCCGGGCTGTATGCCGCCAGCGATGGCGGGATCAGGCCGCTCTCAGGGACCTGCATGATGATCCAGTCGTCGCCGAATCGGACGTAGCTATCGTTCCCGATGCGGATGATCTCCAGGCCCTGCCCTGTCATTCCCTCGATCTTGCCCGCGCCGCTGCCCGTGATGATCAGGTGCTGCGCCAGCGGTTCCCGCACGCGCGCCAACGTCGTCTGCAGCGTATCCGCCTCTTTCCCTTCCTCTTGGAAAGAGATGACACTTTGTAGCCGGTAGCTGGACAATGTCTCAAGCGCGGCCAGGGAACCATAATTCAGATCGCCCGCCTCGGGGGTGTGCACTGCCGGCATGGGCGTCGTGGGGACGGTGGTCACTCCCCGCGGGCCGCACGCGGCCCATGATGCGCCGAAAAACAACGCGGCGAGCAGCGCGCGCCAGGCGTTCTTTGAGCACATAGGAACCCTTCCTTTCCGGTCCGTGATGAACGGTATGCCAAAGCCAATATTTTACCATCCAGCGCGGATCAGGTCAAAAGCGTGGCCCTGTGCAGCTTTTCGCGGATCGGGTATGAACAAAGTTTAAGATTACCGATGTCCATATTCATCTGTTTTTCATCTTGACATGGTATCATTACGTGCGCATAAATAGGTGGGGTTGCCCGTGCTCGACCGGCGCTCTTGGCTTGCGCGACACAGGGTGCTTGGATATGGCAGCCCGCCGGCCATCTTTGCACCGACCCGCATAACATATAGATTGCCCTGGGACGGAACAAGAACGCCGGGGGGCACCGCATGCCAGCGGTGTCTCGGCTGATTTCTGAGGGGGGAGAGAAATGTCCTGGATTCCACGGTATGACCGTCTCTTGGGTCGCGCTCTTCGACTACTTCTGGCCATCCTCTATCTTCTGTCCCTTGTATCGCCTCTAAGCTTGTCGCTGCATGACGTCGCGGCTGCCAGGCTGGATGAGGGATCGCGCCACACTCTGCTGTCCTCTTCAGACCCTTTGTCGGATCTGGGCTTGCCGGCGCCATCGTCCTCCGCGATCGCAGCCGACGTCAGTCTGGCCGCATCACCGCCCAGCTCGCTCACTTACGCCGACGGCTTCGAGTCGGGCACGTACAGCGGCAGTGCCGGGACTGCCACCTGGAGCACTCCTTGGATCGAGGTGGGCGATGATGGCGCCACGACCACGGGGGCGATCCACGTGCGTTCGATCAACACCGAGGCGCACACCGGCACCTACTCGCTGCGCCTCACGGATCTGAGCAATAACGGCCCCAGCCTCGAGCGGGAAGCGAATCTCTCCGGCTTTGTCTATCCCACGCTCAGTCTGTGGTGGCGGCTCGATGGGGCGATTGGCGCGGGAGACAACTTTTATCTGGATGTCTCGCCTGATGGAGGTGGCAGTTGGACCACTGTAGCCACATGGAGCACCGCATCGGCCACCTACCAGCAGCAGACGGTTGATCTGTATCCTTACCGCGCCACCAACACGCGCATTCGCTTCCGCGCTGATGCTGGCGCGGATTCCACAGACTATTTCCGCGTTGACGACGTGGTTATCTCCGATGCTCTGCAGCTCGACGTCATCCCCTCGTCAGATGCCGTGGCTGCTTGTGGCCTCATCACCTACACCGTGATCCTGACCAACACTGGGCCCATCGCCAACAACGTGGCCATCACCAGCACCATGCCTTCCGGTTTCGTCCCGCCCAGCGTGCGCTGGGACATTGCCGCGATGGCCACCGGCGAGGTGGTCACCGGTACGACGGTGTTTCACGCGGGCTGTGGCGCGGCGTCGGGGCAGAACGTGACCACCTTCACGCGGGATAGCGGCCCTGTTGGTCAGGTGGACACGCCGGTAACGGTGAACACCGGCACGCTGGCGATCACCAAGACACCCGCAGCCGCTGAGGCCAGCGTCGGCGGCGTCGTTACCTGGACCGTCGAAGTCAAGAACACCGGTTTGGCGCCGCTCTACAACGTCCTGATCACCGACGTTCTGGGAAGCGGCCTGACGAATGCCGCCTACTCTGGTGGCAAGACGCTGATGGCATCTGTGGGGACGCTGAATCCCAGCGACGTGCAGACTCTGACTGTGACGGCGTTGGTTACCGATCCCGGCATCCTCTACAACAGCGTCACAGCGACGTGGGGTTGCGATGACGCAGTGTGCGCCACCGAGGTGGCAGACGCGGCAGTGGCCGTCGTGCCGGCGCTGGTCGTCAGCAAGCAGGCGAGCCTCGACACGGTTCAGCCGGGCGAGCTGATCACCTATACGCTCGTGATAACGAACGTTGGCCCTGAGACGGCCTATAACGTTGACGTTACCGATATACTCCCCAGCCCGGGCTTTGTGTATCAGGCTGGCTCGACGCACGCCGTTTGGCCGCTGAGCTCTTGGACGGCTGATCCTCTGATCACGCCGCCGGGCACGCTTTTCTGGGATCTCAACGCGCAACTGGCGGGTGGCATACCGGCGGGGGATGCCCTGACGCTGACATTCCGTGCTCTTGTAACGACGGACATCAGCAATGGTGTGCTCTACCCCAACACGGCGAAGGCCGCCGGACAGAACGTCAGCGGCGGGGCTATTATCGCGGATATGTCCGCCGTGATCGGGGATGACACCGATCCCGATGATACAGCGACAGCGACTGTGCTGGGCGTGGAAGGCGAGATAGGCGGGCTGGTCTGGTGGGACCAGAACACCAACGGCCTGCCGGATGAGTCTGCCATCCTGCCTCTGCCGGGCGTTGTCGTGACGCTCACGAACAGTGTGGGGCAGGTCTGGACTCGCGCCACCGACACGACAGGACACTATCTCTTCAGCGATCTGCACACCGGTGCCTACACGGTAACACTTGGCACGCACGGTCTGCCGCCCTCTTCCACGGTGATCCCGGGCACAACGCAGACGACGGTGCTGACGCCCAGCTCGCTGCAGAATCTGGCGGTTAATTGGGGTGTGTATGGGCCAGGCGTGATAGATGCCTTTGTGTGGTTTGACTATGATGCCGACACCGTGCCGGGCTACCCGCCCGATGCGGTGCTTGGTGCGGGCGTAGTCGTCTCGCTGACCGTTGAGGGTGTCGAGTTTGCCGCTACGACGGGCATCAATAGCGCGGCGCGATTCGAGCACCTGCTACTGGATCGGACGTATACCACAACTCTGAATATGGCGACTGTGCCGCCTAACAGCACACTGACGACGCCGCCGGCAGGTTATCTGGCGACCACGCTTTCCGCCACGACCCTTTCGGCACTCCACCGCTATGGGCTGATCGGACCGGGTGTCATCGAGGGGCCCGTGTGGTGGGATCTAGATGCCGATGGCCTGCGCGATCCGGGCGAGCTTCCCATGCCGGGAGTCGGCATCACGCTCACTGGTGATGTGCCGCTGCTGCCGAATGGTGTCTCACATGGCTGGACGGTCACCACGACTACGGATAGCGGGGGCTGGTTCGCGTTCCTGCGCCTGTTGCTGAATCATACGTACACGACGACGATCAACATGGCGACAACACCGCCTCTCTCGAGCTTGACCACGCCGGAGAGCTTTGTGGACGCGCTCACGACGGAGAACGCCACAGAAGATGATGACGGTTTTGGTATCGTCGGCCCCGGCCTACTTGGTGGCCGCGTCTGGTACGATAGCAACGGCAACAGCGCGGCGGACGCCGGCGAGAGTGGCGTCTTTGGCGTGCCCGTGCATCTCATCTGGCACGGCATGGTGATCTCAACTACGCACACCGATGGCAATGGCCACTATGGCTTTCCGCATCTGCTCCTGGACGAAACGTACACTATATCGGTGACGGTCCCTGCCGGTTACTATGCGACGACGGCGACCTCCTTCACGCGCCTGTTGACGGCGCAGTCCCCCTCTGATGAGGGGTTGAATGTCGGCCTCAACCTGCTATTCATCATGGACAAGACCCACTACCATGACATCATCTGCCCGGGTTGGGGGCAGCGCTACGACATTCGGATCCACAACCCGACCGACGCCACCTTCACCGGCCTGGTCGTCGTGGACCAGTTGCCGCCCGAGATCCGTTTCAGCGATACGACCATCCCGGGCGGGAGCAACACGGGCGGTCAGTACATCCCCGGCCTGCATCAGGTGCGCTGGACCTTTGCCACTCTAGGGCCTCGGCAGTCATTGCATCTCCATATCCATGGTTATGTGAACAGCGGCATCCCCGAGTTCGTCGTGATCACCAACACCGCGACGATGTACACCGACCAGACCTTGCCGCTTACGGTGACGGATACGTTCACGGTTTACTGCCCCATCACGCCAGTCACGCCAACGCGGACGGCCACGCCGACGCCGGCAGGCACAGCCACGCCGACGGGCACGACGGGGCCAACCGGTACGCCGACGGCGACCGAGACGGAAACCAGGACGCCCAAACCTACGGGCACCGAGACGCTGACGCCGACTGCGACGGCAACCGGGCCGACCAGCACGGCGACCGCGACAACGACCGGCACACCGCCCGTCACACCACGGCTCATCTATCTGCCGCTCATCTTCAATCGGTTCGTCTATGTGGTGCCGACACCTACGCCAACAGCCACCGGCACAGCGACCGCGGAAGGCACCGCCACTGCCACGCCAACGCGCACAGCGACTACCAACGGAATACCATCTGTTACGCCGACCGTGACAGGGACGGCGCCGCTCTCGTGTGTGCGCTGGGTGTACACGCTGGACGAGCACTTCCTGGATCCGGCGCTGACCGGCTGGCAGATCAACAGCGACGGCGGACAGATCCAGGTGAGCGACTCTATCCTCTGGCTACGCGCCAAGCAGGGGCTATCTCAGGTCTATCCCTTTATCTACCGCAACGATGCATTCCCGACAGGGGAGGATTGGCTATTTGAGACACGCTTCCGCTACTCGGACATCACCGCGTACGGCGTGACGATCGGCGTGGGCTCGCTGCCGAATCTGGGCCAACGCTACCAGCAATCCGAGCCGCAGATTCCAGGCGTGGAGGACATACTCAGTATTCATCAGTTCGACACCGAGTTTCATATCAAATTGCTCGATCAGAAAGTGTGGTTCGGGCCCCAGCTCGACCTAAACTGGCACGTGGTGCAGCTACGGCGCGAGGGGCAGAGGTATGTCCTCAATGTTGATGGCGCTGACGTCGCGTCGGCGGTCAGCAGTAAGGAGGCGGTGTCTGTTTATATCGGCAACCCCTCTATCCAGTTCTTCTTCGGCACGTGGACGCAGCTACGCGTTGATTACGTGCGGGTCTCGTATTGCGCCGAGTACGGCGTTGCCACGCCGACGCCGACACTTTCGCCCACCCCGACAATCAGTGTGACGCCGCCGCCATCCTGCATCCGCCGCGCATATACGCTGAGCGAGGACTTTGTAGAGCCATCGCTGCCTGGTTGGCAAGTTGACGCGGGCGGCGGGCATGTGGACGTGGCAGATTCGACACTATGGCTGCGTGCGCAAGATGGCATGCCGCAGGTCTATCCCTATCTGTGGCGCAACGATGCGTTTCCCGCCAACGCGGATCTGATCTTCACCGTGCGCTTCCGGTACTCGGACTTCACAGCCTACGGCGTAACGATCGGTATCGGCTCGCTGGCCAATAACGGCACACGCTATCCACAGGGGAGTCCGCCGCCGCCGATCCCTGGGATCGAGGATATCCTGAGCATCCATCAGTATGACGGCGAATTCCATATCAAGCTCCTGGGACAGAAGGTATGGATCGGGGCGCTGCGCGACACCAATTGGTATATCGTGCAACTGCGCCTGGAGGGACAAGCGTACATCCTCAACATCAACGGCTTTGACATCGCCTATGCCTCCAGCACGCTGCGGCCGCTATCGCTCTACATCGGCAACCCAACCATCCAGACCTACGGTGGGGGGTGGACGCAGTTGCGCGTGGACTATGTGCGGGTGTCCTATTGTGCCGAGTTCGGGCAGCTAGCTGTGCCGTCCCTGCCTATGTTGCCCAAGCGGTAGCCAGCGGGCCGCACGCGAGGCTATACAAAAGGGGGGCAGGCTCATCTGCCCCCCTTTTTCTTGTCTCCAGCAGGGTGAACGCCCTAAAGCACCCCCAACAGCAAAAGCAAGACGACGAGCAGCGAGATCAGCGCGAGGATGCCGCTGGGCACATAGCCCCACTGGCGGCTATACGGCCAGACCGGCAGCGCGCCAACGAGCAGAAGGATCAGGATGATAAGCAGTATGGCGCCCAACATTGCATCTCTCCTTGTCCGGATGGGTGAAAGTGGCGCCCAGGCCGCCCGCCAGTCATCACATCGCGCTGCGGCCCTGATCCGTTATCAGGGGAAAGCGGCCTAAGTCGCCGCAGCGGCGGCGGACGCCACGGTGATCGCTTGCCCTTCCTGCTGCATCTGTCGGCGGAACTGGCTCATATACAGATCGTAGTAGACTCCCTTCTGGTCCAGCAGCGTCTGGTGTGTGCCACGCTCCACGATGCGCCCATCTACCAGTACCAGAACCTTGTCCGCATTCCGGATCGTGCTGAGACGGTGCGCGATCACAAAGCTTGTGCGCCCCTCCAACAGCCGACTGACGGCGGCCTGAATGAGCAACTCGGTGCGGGTATCCACGCTCGAAGTCGCTTCGTCCAAAATCAGAATGCGAGGATTCGCCAGTATGGCGCGTGCGAAGGCAAGAAGCTGGCGCTGGCCCTGGCTCAGATTGGCACCCCGTTCCGTGAGCTCGGTCTGGTACCCTTTAGGGAGTCGCGAGATAAAACCATCGGCGTTGACGAGTCGAGCCGCGGCGATAACCTCGTCATCGCTAGCCTCCAGCCGCCCGTAGCGGATGTTGTCCATGACGGTGCCGGAGAAGAGAAAGGTATCCTGCAATACCATGCCAATCTGGCGACGCAGGCTGGCCGCGATAACCTGACGAATGTCATGGCCATCCACGCGGATGGCGCCTGCCGTAACGTCGTAGAACCGCTGCAGCAGGCTGATGATGGTGGTTTTGCCTGCGCCTGTCGGGCCAACGATGGCGACCGTCTCCCCGGGTTCGGCAACAAAGCTGATATCGCACAGCACCGGCTCCTCCGCCTTGTAAGCGAATGAGACGTGGTCGAACTCAACACGGCCCTGGATGTCGGGGAGCGCGATCGCGTCCGGTGCGTCGGTTAGCTCTGGCTGGGTATCCAGTAGTTCAAAAATGCGCTCAGAGGCTGCCAACGTGGACTGAAGCTGAGTGTAAAGCTGCGCCAGCGATTGCACCGGCTCATAGAAACGCCGCACGTATGTCAGAAAGGAGACAACGATGCCAATGGTAACAGCCCCTTGTAGCGCGAGGTAGCCGCCGTAAGCGGCCACCAACGCCAGCGCCAGTGTGCCTAGGATGTCCAACGTGGGCGAAAACGCGGAGGTGATCCCCACCGCCTGCACATTGGCATCACGGTTTGCCGCGTTGACCTGTGCAAAACGCTCTTGGTTGGCGCTTTCGCGGTTGAAGGCCTGGACCACGCGGATGCCGGAGATATTCTCCTCCAGTTGCGAGCTAACCTGGCCGATCTTTTCCCGGGTGCGGCGAAATGCGATGCGCGCTCGCCGCGAGAAAAAGAAAGTGGACAGGACCATGAGCGGCACGACGATATAGCTGATAAGCGCCAGACGCGGGCTGAGGCGAAACATTACCACGAGAATGCCGACGAGGATCAGAATGTCTCCGAACATGCGACTGACGCCGGCATTGAGCGTCTGGCCGATTACATCCACATCGTTGACGAGTCGCGACATCAGATCACCGGCTTCACGTCGGTCAAAGAAGCTCAGCGACAGCTTTTGCACTTGCTGCATGATCTGTATGCGCATATGCGCCAGCACATACTGCCCGAGCACTGTCATCTGGTAGCCCTGCGCTACGTTGGCGGCCCAGCCCAAAAGATGCGTGCCCAACAAGAGGAGCATCAGGCGGGCCAACCCCGCCTTGTCTCCAACGATAATGAAACGGTCAACAGCTAGGCCGATGATATACGGCGATGCCAGGCGCGCGCCGGTAGCAATGAGCACCATGACCAGAACGCCCAGCAGCCGCCAGCGATATGGGCTCAGATATGCGCCCAGCCGCCGCAGGACGGCGCCAGTGTCAACCGGCTTTTCCTCCTCAATCCTGGCGAGATGCCCCATGCGCCCAAAACCCATCTGATTCCCTCCTGTCGGTGCGCGACGCTAGCACGCCGCGCCCTGAGCACTGGCAGCCATTGCTGACGCGCCCTCTAACTCGGCACTGGGTTGCAGTTGCGAGTAGTAGATCTCGGCATAGATCGGGCTGCTGGCCAACAATTCTTCATGCACGCCTCGTGCGACAATTCGTCCCTTGTCTAGCACAAGGATCTGGTGCGCGTTCAAAACCGTGCTGATGCGCTGCGCGATGACAAAGCTGGTGCGGCCTTGCATCAGCCTGTCGAGCGCCTGCTGGATGCGGTACTCGGTCTCCAAGTCCACGCTGCTGGTGCTATCGTCGAGGATGAGGATGCGTGGATTTGTCAGCAAAGCACGGGCGATAGCGACGCGTTGTTTCTGCCCGCCAGAAAGGGTAACACCACGCTCTCCCACCGGCGTATCGTACCCCTGCGGGAAACTCATGATAAAGTCGTGAGCGGCAGCTGCCTTTGCCGCGGCGATGACCTCCTCTTCGGTGGCTTCTGGCCTGCCAAAAGCGATATTATCGCGGATCGTGCCGGTAAAAAGGGTGGTCTCTTGCAGCACGATGCCGATCTGTGAGCGCAGCGAGTCAATGGTTACCTGTCGCACGTCATAGCCATCCAGGAGGATCTTGCCGTGGCTCACATCGTAGAAGCGGGGGATGAGGTTGATGATCGTGCTTTTGCCGGAACCGGTCGCGCCCAAAAGCGCCACCATTTGCCCCGGCTCTGCGACAAAACTGATGTCTTGCAGGACATATTCACCAGCCTGAAAGTAGCGGAAGGAAACATCCTGAAACTCCACTCGCCCCTGGATCGGTGGCAGAGGAATCGCATCTGGCGCCTCTACCACTTCGGACTTGGCGTCCAGGATCTCAAAGACCCGTTCCGCCGACGCAGCGGAACGGGAGATCATGCCCGCGATAAAACCGAGCGTTAGGACGGGGAAAAAGACCATCATCAGATAGTTGTTGAACGCCACCAGTTCGCCAATGCTCAGCGTGCCATCAATCGCCTGGTTGCCGCCGAACCAGACAATACCGAGGCTCCCCAGGTTCGCGATGAGAAAGACGGTGGGAAAGATAACCGAGATGATCTTGCCCACTCGGACATTCTCTTGCAGCAGTTCCTCATTCTTGACGGCGTAACGCTCCACTTCATATGGCTCGCGGGCGAATGCCTTGACCACACGGATGCCCGCTAGATTTTCCTGTAGTACTGTGTTCAGGTTGGCAAGCTTTTGCTGCACGACCATGAAGAAGGTGCGCGCTCTGCCAGCAAAACCCAACACCAGGGCGAGGGTCAGTGGCACGACGCCAAGGGGAACCAGCGCCAGTCGCCAGTTCAAGGAGAAGAGGATCACCAGAGACCCGATAAGCATCACCAGGGCGCTTATGAGTTGGAAGAGCGCCATGCCGGTGAACATGCGGACAGCCTCCACGTCGCTGGTCGCTCGTGTCATCAACTGCCCGGTTTGCGCCTGATCGTGATAGCTGAACGAGAGGCCCTGAATCTTGGCGTAAAGCTCGTTGCGCAGGTCAAAGGCGACGCCCTGCGACGTCTTTTCTGATAGATACCCTTGCAGAAAGGAGAAAACGCCGCGAACCAGCGACAGGCCCAGCATCGCCGCGCTGAGCATGATGATCAGGCGTAGATTGCGATCCCGGATGCCGTCGTCAATGATGCGCTGAATGAGCGATGGGATCACGAGGCCAATACCACTCACGGCGACCAAGCTGAGGAGCGCGCCCAGCGCCGTTCCCCAGTAACGCCGCAGGTAGCCCACTGCGCGTAACAAAGCTCTCAAACTAGCCTCCCTTTATCCTACCTGCTAGGCCCTGTAACAGGATCTTGGTTACTTGCTCCACTCCGATGGCTTTGCCGGGTGCTTCTTCGTCCTGGGCATGGGGCCAGAAATCAGAGAACAGGCCGACAATCAGGAACCTGGACACCAAGCGAGGATCGACATCATCGCGGATCTCGCCCGCGGCTTGCGCCTCACGCACCAGGTCAAGCAAAATACGCTGCAAGGGTCGCGCCGGCTTGGCCGGCTCCGTTCGCTGACACAGCAACGTGGAGACGGTACGGAGCGCCAGATCGCGATTCGGGAGAATGTCGTCGGCAAGCCCCCTCAGGAGCAAGCATATGCGAGCCATTGGGCTCATCGGCGCACCGCTGCTCACATTGAGGCGATCTGATAGCTTGCTCATCCGCCAGGCAGCCAGCGGCAGTAGCATTTCCTCTTTGCTCGAGAAATAGTTAAAGAAGGTTCCCTTGGCCACTTCTGCCGCCTCGGTGATCTCGGCGACGGTGGTGGCGTCAAAACCCTTGCAGCGATACAGATCCCACGCTGCTGCCAGGAGCCGCTCCAGGGTCTCCTGTTTCTTTCTCGCACGTTTGGACAGCTCCCCCGCTATCATGCGCGCCTCTTCCCGACCAAGAAAATATGACTATAGTCATAAATTATAGGCGGACCGGCGCGTTTGTCAAACATCACATGCGGTGCAACCATGCGTCAGGCGCAGTTGCACCAGGTACGCTTCTATTTCGGGGAGGTTACGCGGCTGGTTTGGCAGTGGGCTGTGGCGATAGGCCCGTCTCAGCCGCGACTGGAGTTGGCCGATCGTGCGTTGGTGCAGCTCCCAATCCTCTCCTTCAATGGGAGATAGCTCCTCCACTTTGGCGGCGATAAGGCGAGGGATGAAAGGCAGGGCGAAGGTCTGGTTGAGCGTTGGCAGGTGCGACTCGATGACGCCCGTCTCCAGGACGCGGATGCCGGTCATCAGGATGCGGTAGATGTAGAGCAGTGTCTTGACTCGTTTGGGCTCCTGCGACCAGAACTTGGCGATCTGATTGCGCGCAAAGCCATTGTAGTGATAGTAGAGGCGGCGGACGAGGCAGCCTTGCGCCAGTTCGCGCATCTGTGCGGCGACCTCTTCGCCCAGCAAAACGTGAGGCGAGAACACCTCTTCGAGAATTGAGCCATTGGCGTTTGCCATGAGCTGCATGTACTTGCCGATATCATGCAGGACAATATCAACCAGCAGCCCTCGCTCCATACTCAGCCGCGTGATCGTCTCATCTGGTTTCTGCAGGCCAATGATGGACCGCAGAGGCAGCACCCATGCGCCGCGCAGATCATAGTCGCTATCGGCAGAGGGGAAGCCATAGAGGTGCACGCCCGTCAGCGTCACAAAGAGCGGGTTTAGCTCCAGATCGCGGATAATCCCTCGCAGGGTATCAGATGTGGTGATGCCGTATGATGCGTTGGACATATGGGGAATTATATCATATATTCCCGCCAAGGGAAAGCGCAAGCCGGCAGGGTGACGTTCCGCTTGGCCCAGCGGCAAGAGCGGCGTATTATATCCGCACAGACACGCCAGATGCCCCACCACATCGCGCCTATGGTCACTGGCTGCAGCGGAGGAGATGCCGATGTCCAACTACCGGCCGGAATGGATGGCTGCCTACTTTGACCAGTACGGGGCCCATGAATGGGAGCGTCTGGTCAAGACCGCAGTGGACGAGGTGAACCTATTTGTGCACAGTCACTATTTGCGCGCTTATGTGCCGACAGGCACGCACGTGCTCGAGATCGGCGCCGGCGCCGGGCGGTTCACGCAGATCCTGGCGGAACTGGGCGCGCGCATCGTGGTCGCCGACATCTCCCCCGTGCAACTGGAGCTGAACCAGCAACACGCCCGTGAGCTCGGCTTTGCCGGCGCCATCGTGGAGTGGGTGCGGGCCGACATCTGCGATCTTAAGCGCTTCCCTGCGGCCTCCTTCGACCGCATCGTCGCCTATGGCGGCCCCTTCAGTTATGTCCTGGATCAGCGAGAGGTCGCTTTGCAGGAGTGCCTGCGCGTGCTCAGGCCAGGGGGAATCCTCTTGCTGAGCGTGATGTCGCTCTGGGGCACTGCACACCGCGCCCTGCACAGTGTCCTCGAGCTGCCGCCGGAGGTCAACCAGAGAGTGATAGGGACGGGGAATCTCATCCCAGAGACATATGACAATCGCGGCCACTATATGCACATGTTTCGCGGCACCGAGCTGCGAGACTGGCTGGCCGGGGCAGGGCTGATGATCCTCGCGCTGTCGGCGGCTGGCTGCCTGTCGTTGCGGTGGGATGACCTGCTGGCGCGCATCCGCACGGACGAGGCACAGTGGCAGCAACTGCTGCGCATGGAGCTGGAGGCGTGCGCCGAGGAGAGCTGCTGGGGCATGGGGACGCACCTGATCGCCGCCGCCAGGAAAGATGGATGATCTCCGCCGGCGCATCAGCACGCCGAACTGCACGCTAGTGCCTCCTGACACCCGTCAGGAGGCACTAATCATACCGCATCTCACGAGGACACGACACTACTTGAGTAGCAGTGGCAGATAGAGGGGACGCGGCGTCTCTGGGGTGGTGGTCGCCGTCGCGGTGGGCGACGGCGTGGGCGTCTCCGGCGTGCTGGTCGGCGTCGCGGTCAGAGTCGGCGTGGCCGTATACGTGATGGTCGGGGTGGGTGTCTCTGACGGCTCGCACTGAATGGTGAGCTTGGGATGAAGCGCGATGTTCCCGTGCTCCATCGTCACTAGCTCGACGCCGATCCCCGAACA
>JAIOAV010000017.1 GCA_019873665.1 Chloroflexota bacterium | reverse complement strand
GTCATAATCGAGCACGAGTTGCGCGACTCCCAGCGGATTCCCCGGCGCATAGACAAGATCGTGGTGCACGATATGGGCTGGATCGCGAAAGTCCTCCGGCCCGACAGTGCCGCCCAGATGCTCGCTCCGGCCAAAGGCCCAGTGGAATCCGGCTTTCTCGTCCTCCAACACGCTACCAGTAACGACGGCGCGGTCGTTACAGCCCAGACCCAATTCGGCGACATTCCGGCGCGCCTCATCTAGCGCGAAGAAGCGGCGCATCTCGTCCGCCACAGCGGAATCGCCCAGCACGTCCCCAATGCGGTTCTCGCGCACCTGAAAACGGATCAGCGTCCCGTCGCGCTGCGCGGGGATCACACCGGCGGTACGACTCGGCTCGCCAGGACGCTCCCCCTCATATGGCGCTATATACGCCTCGCCGCTCGGCAGATTGATGAAGGGGTGCGCCGCGCCAGGCGGACACTGGCCATCGTCGGCATGCGGCTCGCGATACCGCAGGTCAAGATAGAGCACATCCCTCGTGGAAAAGGTTACCCGCGCGCCAATGGCGCGCCGCAGGCGCTCCACCAGAATCTGGCACTTTCGGGCCACCTGTCGGTAATCGGCCGCCAACGCCGTGTCTTGCATCCGCCGGGCCACGCCCGGCATGCTCGCCCCACGCAGCCGCATGCTCCTGCCCAGGGTCATCAGGGGAGCCGTCGCGGAATAGCGTGTCAGCGCCAGCACAATGTCGGTGTCCGCGAGCACATCTAGCAATTTGACCGGCTGCCCCTCTCGCCAAGCCTCCTCCGGCAACGGGCCATTGCTCTGCCCTGTCGCCAGGTAGGATACCAGCGGATGAACCATCAGGCCGAGCTGGCCAGCAGCCTGCGCCAGGGTCTGCCGCCACTCTTCGGCCATCTGCCGACGATCCGCCCAGGCATCGTCATCCTGGAGCGCATCATGGGGCAGATCCACCAGCACCGTCACTTTTTCGCCGGGCTGTGGCGAGAAAACGGTTGTGAACAGGCGAACGAGATCAAAGTGTGGCATGGGCCCCTACAGCTTTCCCTCATGTTTGAGTCTGAGGTGCTCTTTCATCATGCAACGGTCCATCATGACCCGCAGTCCCGCTTCCCTGGCACGCCGCGCCGCCTCTTGGTTGATGACGCCTTCTTGCATCCACACAGTCGGGACGCCCTTGACAATGGCGGCCTCCACGATCGGGGGCACGTGTTCGGGGCTGCGAAAGATGTCCACAACGTCAACTCTCTCCGGCACAGCAGTCAGATCCGGATAGCTTTTTTGTCCCAGCACCTGGTTCACCATCGGGTTCACGGGAATCACTTGGTAGCCCTGCTCCATAAGGTAGCGCGCCACACCATGACTGGGCCGGCTGGGATCGGGCGACAGCCCAACTACCGCGATGGTCTTGCTCTCCTTCAGAATCTGAATGATAAGGCGCTCTTCATCATCGCGCTCCTGCCCTCTATCCGCGGCATCCCTCAGTTGCGCCACTACTGACTGCGGCCCGCCAGTCCCCTTCAGCGCTGCCTCGATCTTGGCGCGGTTCGCGCCAAAGCCAACGAACACCTGCCCATCAATGACAATAGTGGGCGTGGCGAGTCGTCCCACCACGCTCTTCAGCTCCTCCAGGGCCTGTGGGTCCTGACTCACATCATGATCAACGAAATCAACTCCACGCTGTGCGAAATAACTTTTCGCGCTGCGGCAATCCGCTCAGGTGGGCAGCGAGTAGAGCGTTACCTGTGGGGGCATACTCCACATCCTCTCTATCGTTGGCTGTGCAAACCGTCGCGACAACTATAATGCATAATCGCGCCAGGGTCAAACGCCCCCGCACGATGGCGCAGACCGCCGGGGAAAGCTGGTGTTGTCTGTCGGGAATGGTAGGGCTAAGCGAGAAACGGCGATACGACCCATTGATATGCCGAGAGGTCAAAGCGAGCGGGGCTAGCAATGCCGTGGGGCAGGGCTACAGCGTCAGGCTATCGCGAGCACAACTTTGGCAGCGGCTAGCGCTTTCTCTGGTAGGACTATCGGTCGGGCCATGCGGAGCGGCCATTCACTCCTCATCGTCATCCAGATAGGCGTAATCCAAGACGGGCGGCTCCAGCTCGACAACCTCTAGAACTGTGGCGCATTCAGGGCACTTTACACGCTTGCCAAGCGTGATGCCTTTAGGAAGCTCAACCCATGCCTCACACTCGGGGCATTCAGCCGCGTTCTCCAGGTCTTCCTCTTCATCAACCTCATATAGCTCGAAGGCATCTGCAGGTGCGCCACACTGTGAGCAACGGCGCGGGGCGCGGATCCCGCGGTATAGGTGGCCACACTCTCCACATTCCCATTCCCTGGTTGTGGGCATAACGGTCGTGTTCTCCTTTCTGGCATCCCTTTGCCGCTATTATAGCACGACTTGAGCGGGCATTTCAAGTCTTTGTGCACGCTCTTTTAAGTCAATGTTAGGGATGTCGCGGCCATATCCTAGCCGATTATCTCAGCCGCGCAAGTCTGCCCCCCCCGCTAGGTGATGATGATGACCCGCGGGAGCGGGGCGACATCATCCCCTGACAGCCCGAACCGGCCGATTTCCGGAATCGGTTCCTGACCCGCCAGTTGCTCTAGCGTAAAGGCATAGTCGTCATATCTTTCCGGCGCGAGCAGCTCATTGGGCGGGAAGATCTTGATAGCAGGATGTGCGCCCTGTTGCAGGAGCGGATACGCGATTGGATCCATCGTGTGCCAGTAGCGCTCGTGCTTCACGCGCGCGCCACCCCAGATGGCGGCGCCGACGCCGTCATAGTCGAAAACGATCGTCACGCCCGGCACACGCTCTATCTTCTCTTTGTCCACGATCATCGTCACCGTGTCGGCATAAGGTTTGCCTCTCCAGACATTCAGGTCCTGAAATTGGTGGATGCCCAAGATGACCTCCGCAGTACCCCCCTGCTCCTGCCGCCATGCAGCCAAATCGTGCTCCGCGATATATGCTTGGATCAGTCGCTGCGCCTGGTTGACATCAGCAGCGTCCACATGGCCCACCGGCACACCCGGCGACAGCAGCTCACCATTCGGGATCGAGGCCTTGTGCTCGTCTGTAACGCGAAACTCGGGATCCACGAAAAAGTGCAGATTCGGGTACTTGTCCAAGAGCGGCAGCATCTTTTTGATCGCGTTGCTGACCGGCGTGCTGCCGCCGTAACCCATCTGATGGTCGAGGAAGATCATAAAAGGGCGACCCAGATTCCGCGGCAGAAAGGGGTCCATGTGTGTGGCGTAAAAGTCAACGCCGCCGATGTACTCGTGCAGGGCAGGCGCGCTGAGGAGGAAATCCTCGCCGGAGGCATTCGGGGCGGAGATAGCGCCCTGATAGATGATGTAAATGGCCGGGATTACTCCGATTTGGGGGCCATTGGCCGCGTCCAGCCGGGCGGCGCGCGAGAGGATCCCCTCCCGCAGATCGTTGCCGGCGAGATACTCTTGCGCGCTCCGGAAGAATCCGGTGTGCCCCAACCGTTTCAGACTGTCATCATGCTGGTTGCCGTAGCTAAAACCCCGCCCATAGTCGCCAACCACCTGGTTCCGCGCGAGGATGGACTCCCCTTCCGCACCCGACACGACCTGCGGCACTGCAGTCGCGGTTAGCGCGGCGGTCACGGCAGGCGCGGCCGTCACGGTGGGCGAGGCGGTTCTGCTCGGCGAGGACGTTGGCGAAGGGATCGCAGTTGCGGTCAGCGTAACACTCGGCGAGGGGGACGGCGTCCATGTCGGCGTCTCTGTGGCCCGCGGCGATGGGGTGGCAGTTAGCGTCGCAGAGGGCGTCGCCGAAGGCAGTACCGGCGTGGCGGTCGCGCTCGGCGAGGGAGGCAGTGTGGCACCCGTCAGCAGCGAGGGATTCACCTCCGTGCCCGGCACTTCCGGCATCGAGGAAGTTGCTGCCGTGCAGCCAGCGAACAACAGAACCAAGAGGAGTGGGCCATACAGCGCCAGCATTCTCCCTACCGAGGGTTGCTTGTGCATATCTTTCCATCCCGGGGGATTCGCGCCCATTCGCTTGACGAGGCCTCGTTTTCGCGCTATGATTGGCCAGGAAAGCGCGCTGCTCCCCAATATACCTGTTAGTGGATGATCTTGTCAAATCAGCAGGGTGGACGGACGCGCTTCCGGCGGCCTGCGCACATGCCATGCTAGAACGCTGCGATGGACATGCGCCCATCGTAAGTCTCGGTACATGGAAAGGACACGTTACATGAGCAAGAGCGAAAAACTGCTGGCGTATCTTGCCTCGGGCGAGCTGCTGCTGGCTGACGGGGCAACCGGCACGATGTTGCAGGCGTGGGGACTGCCGTTAGGCACGCCACCCGAGCGATGGAACCTGGAAAAGCCGGAGAAGATCATCGCGCTGCATCGCGCCTATATCGAGGCAGGTTCGCAGATCGTGTTGACGAACACTTTTGGCGGAACACGCATCAAGTTGGGGCGCGCCGGGCACGCGAGCATCACCGCGGAAGCCAACCGGGCAGCCGCGCGCTTGGCGCAAGAGGCCGCTGGACCGGATATCTATGTGGCGGGCGATCTGGGCCCATCTGGCGAGCTGCTGGCCCCCTACGGCGACCTGGAGTATGAGGAAGCGGTGGCGGCCTTTGCGGAGCAGGCAGCCGCACTGGCCGAAGGAGGTGTGGATTGTTTCTGGGTCGAGACGATGATGTCGCTGGATGAGGCCAGGGCCGCCATCCAGGGGGCGCAGCAGGCGGCTCCTCTGCCGGTATTCTGCACGCTGAGCTTTGGCCCGGGAGGGCGCACGATGATGGGCGCGACGCCAGAGAAAGCGATACAGGAGCTATGGCCGCTTGGCCTGGCTGCCGTGGGCGGCAACTGCGGCCAGGGGCCAGAGGAGATGGTGGCGACGATTCGCCGGTTCGCGGCGGCTCAGCCCGGCGCGATCTTGATCGCCAAGCCAAATGCGGGCATGCCACGCCTGGTGAATGACCAGCAGGTGTATGACATGCCGCCGGCGGAGATGGCGCGCCACATGCAGGCGTGCGTGGATGCCGGGGCGCTGGTGATCGGCGCGTGTTGTGGCAGCACGCCGGCTCACATCCGCGCCATCGCGCAATCCGTCCGCAGGCAAATCACCTAGGCAGTCTGCAAGAAGGCGAAAAGCGCGGCAAGTATAACGATCAGCAAGATCGTGAGGATGATCAGCGCATTCGCGCAGATGCGGTGCATGTACGTCGCTCCTCTCGCTACGCCATCTCATACTGCTCGGAATGAATCTGGGAAAGGGGCACGTGCAGTTGGCGTAGCGTTCTCTCCATGGCAAGGATCATGGGCAAGGGGCCGCAGATCATGAACTTGAGATCTTTGTAGTTCTCTGGCAGATACCGCTTGAGCATATCCCCCGTGATGTAACCTGCTTCGCCCGTCCATCCCTCGTGCGGCCTTTCCAGCACGTGGATCAAATGCAGGTTGAGCTGCGCCTGCACCTGCTCCAGCTCCTCGCGGAAAGTCACCGTGTCCCAGGTGCGGTTCCCGTAGAAGAACCACACCGGCCTATGATCATTCCGATCTCGCATCGTGCGCAGCATGCTCATAAAAGGCGCCGCGCCGATGCCGCCACCCAAGAGGACATAGCCGGGCGCGGGATGCTGCTCCAATGTAAAGATACCGTAGGGGCCGTCGAGATAAACCGTGTCGCCAGGATTCATGTACTTGATGGTGGAGGTCATATCTCCCAGCTCGCGGATACTGAACTCCAGCCGCTCCGGATGCGCCGCGCTGGACGAGAAAGAAAAGGGATGCTCCTGCAAGCAGAAGGGCAGGCTGCGGAGCGAGAGCCAGGCAACCTGTCCAGCCCGAAACTGAAGCCCCGCATGCCCCTCTGGCACCAACGCCAGGGAGTACGTATCGCCCCGCTCTGCCTTCACCCCTGCCACCTTGTACGGACGTCGGAAGCTCATCCAAGGCTTGATCACCCGGGCATAAATTAGCATGACCACCCAGAAAGCGCCGAGGGCCAACCACAGGGCCTTTTGCACGGGCGAGGAGAGATAGTAGCCAACGCCAAAAATGTGCAGGTAGGCGAGGCCGACGGCCAGTGTTGTGAGAAGGCCGTGCGTTATCCGCCACGCCTCGTAGCGTAGATTGATCCGCTTTCGCCACACCGAGAGAGCCACCAGCAGGATGGCGGAGAGAACAGCGAGCACGCCGACCTGCATCTGGCGCGGCGATGTCAGCACATTGAGTAGCCGCAGCACATACGGGTTATGCAGGAACAGGATCAGCGGGTGCGCGGCCACCAGCGCAAGGGACAGAATCGAGATACGATGGTGAAAGTAGTAGATCGTGTCCATCGGGAAGACATCGCGCACCAAGGGCATGCGCGTCGGGATGGATTGCATACCCATCAACGACAACCCAACAAAGCCGAGCGCCACGGAAAAGTCGCGCCAGAACTCGCGGCCAGCCGGCCTGGGGCCCATCAGCAGAACCAAGAGGGGCAAAAGCGACAGCAGGAGATAGGCTATTATGAGGATCACCTGCTGGCGGACCACTTTCATGCGACAACACCTTTCTCCGCGAGGCAGATCACGTGGCCCACTTCTGGCACAAGCGTGTGGCCTGCTGCTACCATAACTCACGCACATTATAGGTGAGTTGCATCGGGCGTCAATGTCCGACTCGCGTTTGACATCGTGGGCCATTCGCGGTACACTAGCACATAGAACTTGTGTTCTAATCCCGCTTGTTCGTGAGTCTGCGGATGCGCCACAATTTTAAGAAATCCCCTCTTGACAAAACAGAAGACATGGTGTACAATGGAGATAGAACAAATGTTCTACCTTCCCGACGAAGGAGGCTGGTGATGGGCGAAGAGCTACACGTTCACGAGACGAGGATCTTGCGCTTTGTGGAGAGCTACTGGCGACGCTTTCTTCGTGCGCCGAGCATCGAAGATATCCGTGTGCACGTGCAACTGCCCTCGAAGGACCACGTCTATCGCGATCTGGCCAAGCTGGAGGAAAAGGAGTATATCAGCCGCGAGCGCGGGATGGCGCGCAGCATCAGGCTGTTGAGAACGGCCGAGGGGCAGGCTTTCCATCCGCCTGAGGTTCCTGTTCCTAGGACCATCTCCGTCCCCTTGCTGGGCAATATCGCTGCCGGTGAGCCGATCCACTGGCCCGCCGATTCGAGCTTTTCGGTCTACGACTCGGAGGCGATCGAGTTGGCGCGGGAGATGGTAGGGAAGCGACAGGGCGTATACGCCCTGAAGGTCAAAGGCAATTCGATGATTGACGCGATGGTGTACGATGGCGACATTGTCATCATGCAGCGCTACGACGGACGGCCCGAAGACGGCGAGATCGTCGCCATCTGGCTCGAGGATCGCGGCGAGACCACGCTGAAAAAGTTCTACGCGCAGGGGGACCAGGTCCGGCTGCAGCCGTGCAATCCCACCATGTCGCCCCTTTTCGTGGATGCGCAGGACGTGCGCGTACAAGGCAAGCTTCTCGCGGTGATCAGGCAGGTTCAGTAGCGCAGTGCGACAAGCATGGCGACCGATCCTTTCCGCGGAGTGTCCCGATGATGCATCAGCAACAGATGAACTATCAGGCAAATCAGATCGAGATGGTGCTGGCAAGCTATCGTGTGCCTGGCCGCGTCTGCGGGGGCATGGTCACACCACGGCTGTTGCGCTTTCAGTTTGTCCCGCAACTTGGGGCGCGGCTGAGCCGGCTCAAGGCGCTCTCGGAAGAGATCGCCTTATCGCTGGGGGTTTCCTGCTGCCACATCTACCGTCAGGAAGGGGCGATCCAGATCGACATACCGCGTGAAGATAGCGCACCGGTACGGTTGCTGCCGCTGTGCGCGCGCTTGCCCACAGTGCCGCCCTGCTCCCCCTTACTGGGGTTGGATGAGGAGGGGTTCCCGCTCCTCCTGTCGCTGCCCAGCCCGGAGGTCTCGCACGTGTTGGTGTCTGGAACGACAGGATCGGGCAAGACGGCCCTGGCGCGAGCCATGATCACCTCTTTGGCGCTCCGCAACCATCAGCGCAACCTGCAATTGGTCTTGATTGACCTGAAACGGCGCGGCTTTGGTGTGTTCCGCCAGTTGCCGCACCTGCTGGTGCCGGTAGTGGAGGACGCAGATGCAGCGCTCACGGTGTTGCGCCGGCTGCAGGGAGAGATGGAGCGGCGAGATGCAGAGCGGATCGCCCAGCCGCGCATCGCGATCTTCATAGACGAACTGGCCGAATTGATGATGGCAGGCGGATCAGAGGTGGGAACCATTCTCACCCGTCTCATGCAGCGCGGGAGGGAGGCGGGCCTGCATGTGGTAGCGTGCACGCAAAAGCCGCTGGCTCAAGTGATCGGGAGCCTGGTGAAGGCGAACTTCCCTGTGCGCGTGGTGGGCAAGGTAGCCAGCGCGGAGGACGCACGTGTGGCCGCTGGTATCAGCGGCTCTGGTGCCGAGGCTCTGGCAGGCAAGGGTGATTTCGTCGTTATCGCCGGTGGGCGGCAGATTCGGGTGCAAGGGGCACTGGTCACCGAGCCAGAAATCCGCGAGGTCATTCACTCGCTACGTCGGCCGGTGGCGGCGCCCCATTCGGAAGCATTAGCCTCCTGGGGAAGCCGAATACGCGAAGCGATAGGAAAGGACGGCAAGTGAAACGCCAGGTATGGAGCATTGACGAGATCCGCGATATCCTCATTGCCAGCAATGAGGTGAGCGGCATGACAGCGTCCATGGTCAGTGGCGATGATCCGCAGGATGTCGCCCGGGTGCAGGCCTATCGGCAGGGCTTCAAGGCGGCGCTGGTGGCTGTGGGACTGGCGCTGGGGCTGACACCGTTGCCGGCGCCTGTGTCCGCCGATGCACCGGTCGTCGCCAAGCACAGGGCAATGGCACGTCGCTAGTCTGCAGAGTGGGCGATCGTCAAGGGATGATAGAGGGGAGGCCAGGTTGAAGAAGTTCGTGGGTGTGGGCATCTTGGTTTTCACAGCGGTGTTGGCGATCACAGTGGGCTACCGCATGAGCGCTGACGCGATGGCGGTGGTGATCGGGGTCGTCGTCGGCGTCCTGGCGAGCATCCCGATGAGCGCGGTGATCCTGATCATCACACAGCGGCAACGTCGCGAGGAAGCGGAGGCGCGCTGGACGCCGCAACGACAGACGCCTCCCGTGGTGGTCATCCAGGGAGGTCAGATGGCGCAGCGGCCAGAGTGGCTGCCGCAGGGCGCGGTCTCTCCATTCTCCCAGACGCCGATTTACCAAGCCTATCCTGTTGCGGGCGTGCCAGCTGCGCTCGGCGCGCCTGCTCGCCAGTTCAAGGTGATCGGCGATGATTGGTCTGTCAGTGAGCGATGAAGGGGGAGATATGAAGAGCGGTTTGCTATGGTTCGACAATGATCCGAAGCGGCCTTTGGCGGCCAAGATTGACGAGGCCGCGCGACGATACGCGGAAAAGTTCGGCAGGGCTCCCAATACGTGCTTTGTCAACCCGGCGGCGCTGGAAAAGGAGGTGGTGCAGTTAGAGCAGCTCCGGGTGATCGGCGCGCACAACATCTTGCCGAATCACTTTTGGTTGGGAGTGATGGACCGCCAGGCCTAAGAAGGGGCCCGGCATTGAGGAACGGGCACTACACACGCTGGGACAGGGGGCGCAAGACTGCGCCCCCTGTCCGTTTTGCTGACAGGTGCGTTTCAGGCAAACGCTCGGCGATGTCACTTCACTGCTGACACACCTCCGCGACAAAGAGGTCCAGCGCCAGCAGCGTGTCCATGCCGCCGGTTTTGAGGGTGACATCTAGCGCCTGCAACTTGGCATAGATCTCGCGCAACCGCTCCAGGCTATAGTTCCGCGCCTGGCTGAGAAGCTTCTCCACGATGAAGGAGTGGCCAAGGCGGAGAGCGCGCATGATGTCGGCGACATTGGCGCGTTGTGCGGTCAGCTCCTTGACCTGAAGCAGAAGCCGGAATTGCCGCACCATCATGGAGAGAATGTAGAGCGCCTGGCCAGAATCGCGGCTGTCGCTCAAGAGCTGGTGCAAGAGATGGATCGCCGTTCGTCCGTTGCGTTCGCCCAGGGCATCTACCAGCGCGAAAATGCTCTCCTCGCGCACGTCGCTGACCAGCAGGCGCACGTCGTCCAGCGTGATCGCTTTGGCCTCTCCTACGTATGTGGCCAGTTTCTCCAGCTCGATGTCGAGCAACCGCAGCTCTCCGCCAGTGGAGAGCGCGAGTTCCTGTACAGCGCGCGGCTCGATCTGCACGCCCTTGCGCCGCGCGCGGTCCACGATCCACCGTTCGAGCTCCGCGCCCTTCAGCGTCGGAAAGTGGCGCACGCGCCCTCGCCCCAGGGCAAGAATCAGCCTGAACAGGGGATGCCTGCTGTCAACCGACTCGTCTTCCGAGAAGATGAGCGTCGTGGTCTCGGGTATCTTGGGCAGGTAGCCCAAAACCTCTTCCCAAAACTCCTTGCCCTGACGTGTCGCCATACCCTCGACGATGACAAAGCGTTGCGGGCTGAGAAAAGGAAGCGCGTCACAGGCGAGGATGAGATCGGCTACACTGATCTGCCGTCCATCCAGTGTCGTCGTGGAAAGGTCTGCCAGCGCAGGGTCCAGGTCCTGTCTGAGCTTGGCGATCTCCTCGGCGCGGGAGAAGGCATCGGGGCCATGAAACAACAGGATCATCTCTCAGCGGTGCTCCAACTCGATCCGGTGGTTGGTGACGCGCCCTCGCTGCTGGCAGGTCAAGCGCTTCACCCGGATGCCATCAACGCGTGACGTCGTGGTGATGTACTGCTGCGCCCAGAGCCCCAGCGGCTGCGCGACCAACAGCGCGCCCAGCGTCGCCAGCAGGACACGGGGCAGCTTCTCCCAACGCGAGTGCGTGCGTCCTCCCATAGCCACAAAGGAGGATAGCGCCGCCAGAACGGCGCTGGTCGCGAGATTGGTGCCGCACCGGGGATGGATGGCGAGCTCAACCTCGCCGTGCCGAAAGCGCGCGATCGCCTCTTGGATGGCAGAGGCAACCTCCTCGGTGGATACCTCACCCGCCAGACTAAAGCCCCAGGGGTCGCTGCGCCCTACGAGGCGAATGTTATAGTGCCGCTGGCTCAGGATATGAATCGTGGCATGCTCCAGTGCATGGTTCCGCCTGATGCGCGTCAACCAGGAAACTCGCTCCGCCGGCAAAGCCTTTTCCTTCATCCGGACACTCCGCAGATAGAGATCACCTTTATTGTATCACACCATCAGACCTCAACAAAATGCAGTCCAGGGGACCTGACTGGCGCGGCGTACGTTACGGACATTCCGAGTTCTCTTGACTTGGCTCCTTGATCGCATATAATGGCAGATGACCAAGCTCTGACACGGAGAGAGAACGGCTGATGACGTTTTCGGAGACACGCGGCTCTGCGAACCGCGGCTCGCAGAGCCGCGATTTCGACCTCTTGGAGCATCCGCACCGCCGTTACAACCCGCTGGCCGGCGAGTGGGTGTTGGTGTCGCCGCACCGTATGAAGCGCCCGTGGCAGGGGCAGGTGGAAAAAACGGTATATGAGCAGCGTCCGGCATACGACCCCGATTGCTACCTGTGCCCCGGAAACACGCGCGCCGGCGGCGTACAGACGCCACATTATACGGGCACCTTTGTTTTCACAAACGATTTCGCCGCGTTGCTGCCAGATACACCGGCGGGGAGTTTCCGCGACGGCCAGCTGCTGGTGGCGCAAAGCGAACGTGGGCTCTGCCGCGTGATTTGCTTTTCCCCGCGACACGATCTGACGCTGGCGGAGATGACGACAGCGCAGATCCGTCCCGTCGTGGATACCTGGGTTGATCAGTATGCCGAGATCGGCGCGCTGCCATTCATCAACTATGTCCAGATTTTCGAGAACAAAGGCGCGATGATGGGCGCCAGCAGCCCACATCCCCACGGCCAGATCTGGGCGAACGAGACACTGCCGAATGAGGTGGAGAAAGAGGACGGCCATCAACGCGCCTACCTCAAAGCGCGTGGCTCCTGCCTGCTGTGCGACTATTTGGTGCTCGAGTTACGAGCGGAGGAGCGGCTCATCTGCCGCAATGAGCACTTTGTGGCACTGACCCCCTTCTGGGCCATTTGGCCCTTTGAGACGATGATCTTGAGCGCGCGACATCTCACCTCACTCCTAGAGCTAAATGACGCGGAACGGGACGGCCTAGCCGACATCCTGCGGCGGCTGACCGTTCGTTATGACAATTTGTTTGAGACATCTTTTCCCTATTCAATGGGCTTTCATCAACGACCGACGGATGGAGAGACGCATCCAGCCTGGCATCTTCACCTGCACTTTTACCCGCCGCTTCTCCGTTCGGCCACTGTGCGCAAGTTCATGGTGGGCTACGAAATGCTGGCTGGCCCGCAGCGAGATATCACGCCGGAGGCGAGTGCCGCGCGACTGCGTGCTCTGCCCGAGCGCCATTACCGACAGCTGAGTGAATGAGGCTCGTCCGGTCGAACAGCGATCCGTTCCAGGGGTGCGACCTGCCAGCACCAAGGCGAAAGAGCAAACAGGAGGAAATATATGTTCTGGCGCAAGGCGCTAGGCGTGATCGCTATGGTCGGCGTTGTCGTTGCATTGCCGATCGTGCTGCTCCTCTCCAATCTGTATCTGCTGGCGACGCCGGCCTTTTTGCGGATGGAGTATAGTAAGCCGACGGTACCCCTGCCATCTGGTTTCGCTGCGGAGGAGCGCCTGCGGCTGGCCGAGGCATCGCTCCGCTACCTGCGCTCTGGCCAGGGCATTGACACCCTACAGCAGCTCAAGCACGCCGGCGAGCCCCTATATAATGTGCGCGAGCTGGTGCACATGGCAGACGTCAAGGTGGTCATGTACTGGGCATTCTTTGCGCATGCGGTGGCGACGATAGTCCTTGTGCTGGCGACGATCTACCTGCTGTGCCGGGCGGATCTGCGCGGACGGCTACCGATGCTTTACTTCTGGGGCGCACTCCTTCTGGCAGTGCCGATCCTGGCGATCGGCGGAGTCGCGCTCTTCAGCTTTGATCAGTTCTTTGTCCTTTTTCACAGACTCTTTTTCAGAGGCGACTCCTGGCTTTTTGCCGGCACAGACTCGTTGATCCGCCTTTTCCCGCTGCAATTCTGGATTGACGCGGCGTTGCTGTACGTGATCCTGGCGTTTGGCGAGGCGGTGCTGGTGGGATCGGCAGCATACCTTTGGCCAGGGTGGCGGCACGGCCGCCGGGCGCGGTGAGAGTGGCACTAGCGACGCTGATCACAGTGGAGGAGGCCCGTCGGCTCTATCAGGCGGGCGATTCGGCGCACGGCTTTGACCACGTGTTGCGCGTGTGGGAGCTGGTACGACGCATCGGCCCACGTGAGGGGGCCGACATGACGGTGCTGGAGGCGGCAGCGTTGCTGCACGATATCGCCCGCGCGGAGGAAGATGCCGGCGGGCCGTGTCATGCGCAGGCTGGAGCGCTGCGCGCGCGGCAGATCCTTGCCGGGCAGCCGCCCGTCCAAGTGGAAGCCGTGGCCGAGGCGATCCGCACGCATCGCTATCGCGACGACATCCCACCCCAGACGCTGGAAGGGCGGATCTTGTACGACGCGGACAAGTTGGATGCCATCGGCGCGGTGGGCGTGGCTCGCGCCTTTGCCATGGCAGGCAAGAGCAACCGGCCGCTATGGGCTGAGGTGCCGGTGGTCTATGCCGAAAGAGAACGCATGAGCGGCCGTCGCGATGCCGTGGACAGCGAACACACCGCAGCACACGAGTTCATTTTCAAGCTATTACGGATTAGAGATACACTGTTCACGAATACAGCCAAAGAGATAGCCGCAGAGCGCCATGCTTTCATGGCGGCCTTCTTCCAGCGGCTGGAACGTGAAGTGAAGGGGGATTTATGAGCGATATGGATCGAGGCGAACCACCCAAGGGACTACGAGGCTTGCTGGATCGGTTAATGCGGCGAGCACAGGCACCGCTTTATGATGAGCGCATAGTGGCCCACATCGAAACGCCGCAGGATGGCAGCTATGTTCCCTATCGCCTTAGTGTGGAAGGGACACATCAGAATATACCCGACAATTGGGACCTGTGGCTGGTGCTGTACGACCCAGAAGCGGACGTCTTCTTCCCGCAGCCTTCTGCGATCATGGCGCTGCCCGGTGGCCGGTGGTACACCGTCGCAACGCTCGGCGAAGACAAAATGAGCGAGGCCGGCAGGACATTCGAGGTCCTCTTGCTGTTGCTACCCCGCTCGGCAGCGATGCAGCTCGTCCGTCAGACTCAGGAAGCTGCGGCGCGCGGCAAATCCTCCAGCATGTCCAGCGTACCACGCGGCGGCCGGGTAATGGATCGCGTCATCGTTACGCGCTACTAAAGTCAGCTAGAGACTGGAGGATTGTGCGCAGCTTGAGCCATTCGCGTCATTGCGAGAAGGCCCGAAGCAATCTCCAGTCGCATGTCATGGCGAGAGAGCAGAGCGACCGAAGCAATCCTCGCCTACGTTAGCGGGGATTGCTTGGCTCCCTTTGGTCGCTCACCATGACAGGGTGGGTTGTTCACCCCCTATTTGTCTTCTCCACAAGCTCGTGTACTGTATTCCAAGGCACGAAGGCCTGCGCCCATCACGTCGCGCAAATCTTCCGCTATCCCCGGATCAGTCCCAGCGCTCGCTGATAGAGGTCTTTCATCTCTTGTTGGCATTGCGCCCAGGCTTCGGGAAGGATGGTCTCGCCACGCAGCGTAGCATAGCCCAGCGCCGCCTCTTGCTGGCAGAGCGCGTCGTGTGCCGGGAAGAACTCACGCGCCAGAAAGTAGGCATACTCCACGAGTTCCAGCGGGCCATAGATGCGCAATCCATCTCGTTCTCCCTGCGGCCCCACGCTGGTACAAGCCGCGCTGTGCCCCTCCTGGATCGCCTGCAGCACCCCCGCCGCCGTCGGTTCTGCCACCAGCAAGAGGGTCCAATGGTGACCAAAAGTGTGCGCGACATGGTGCGCGTCCGAATTGCCCAACACCGGCAGGCGATAGCCCCGATAGAGCAGCTCTTGGTAATG
This sequence comes from Chloroflexota bacterium, assembly GCA_019873665.1. Taxonomy (GTDB): domain Bacteria; phylum Chloroflexota; class Anaerolineae; order JAAYEA01; family JAAYEA01; genus JAIOAV01. Next base: position 42,645 of record JAIOAV010000017.1, on the reverse strand, counting down.
CGCGATGGAAAGCAGATTGTCCGGGTAGTCCACATCGCCCAGCAACTCCACCGCGTCTATCTCGCGCTCGGCCACAAGCTGATCATAGAAGCGGCGGTCGAGATGGCGCCCCCGGTCGCACACCCAGTAGGGGTGCGCCAGACAGGCCAGGCCCCCGGCGCGGTGGATCGCCCCGACGGCCCACTTGATCAGCGCGTACTCGGTGGCAGTCAACTCCTCGCGCAGCGACGCGGTCTCTAACCCTGTCTCCTGCGCCGCGACTTCCGCTTGTCCTTGCGCGTCATTGTAACGATCCCAGATGGCCGCCGACGCACCGAGCGAAAGCATGTGCCAGTTGCCGAACGAGACCTCTTCCCCCGGCAGGCAGATGAGAGGTAGCCCCAAGCGCCGTACGTGGGCGATGGCCTCGAGAGAGGGTGTATAACGATTGTGATCGGTGATGGCAATGACATCCAGGCCAAGCTCGCGCGCCCGCACCGCCATTTCCACCGGCGGCTGCCGCCCATCCGAGTAATAGGTGTGCAGGTGGAAATCCCCGCGCAAGGGCCAAAGCCCCGCCAACGATTCCGGCAATACATAAAGAGAGAAGGTGGCCGCCGGCCGCCTTGCATCCAAAGCGAACAGGTCGAGCAGGTATTCGCCCGGCTCGGTGAACATCTCTCGCCAACAGAGCCTTCCCTGCGCGTCGGCCCGCAACTCGCGCTGCCAGACGCGCTGGCGACAACGAGTGGGAAAGGCGCTCAGTAAATAGGGTGCGTCTGGCGCGAAGGTCTTGGCTTCGAGCGTCGTCTCGCGGCCCAGCACGGCTACTTGCGGCGATATGCTATAGCGCATTGTCTCCCTCCCGATGACGAACACCATGTAATGAGCGGGTAGCCTCTTGCGAACGACCGCATACCGCCAGCTCCAGCATAGCGGCGAACTCCGCGAGCACAGCGCCCGTAGCACCCCACACCTTGTGTCCATTCAGCCACCAGAACGGCACAATGACCTGATTCCCGCGCAGATTCCACTCCTCTTCGCGGAGACGCGACTTGTCCAGCAGATGCTCGATGGGGATCTCGAGCAACTCGGCGACCTCATCCTCGCTGGGATGGAATGTGGGATAACGGGGCAAGTAAGCAACAAAGGGGTGGATATCGTAATTCGTCCGCGCGATATAGTAGCTCGTCAGCGTGCCAAGTTGCTCGGCGTCGGCAAGGGAGATGCCCAGCTCCTCCTCTGCCTCGCGCAGCGCCGTGTGCGCCGGTGAGACATCTCCGGGCTCCTGCGCGCCGCCGGGAAAGGAGATCTGGCCGCGATGCGTCATCACCTTTTCGGTGCGTCGCGTGAGCACAAAGCAGAGACGGCCCGCACAGGGATAGAGCAGCAGGAGCACGCTCCCTTGCCTGTGCGGCTGCGGCGGCGTGGGCTCCGCCTGTGGGACGATGGGGCGCAGCGCCATGTGCCGGTGCACTGCGTCGCCCGGACGTTCCTGCGCTAGCGCGCGGCGCACCTCCTCTATGGTTACATGTTGGTCGCTCAAACCGTCACCTCAGGGGGCGAGTTTTCGGGGATAGAGCCCTGCTCATGCCGGCGGCAGCAGCGCTTGCAGTGCGGCGGCAAAAGCATCGTAGGCGTTCCGACCAAAGAGAACGAAGCGGGCCAGCTTGATCTCGGGGCGTTGGCGCAGCTCGGCGATAACGGTGCGCAAGGCGATCGTGGCTGCTTCGGGCAATGGGTAGCCATAAGCGCCAGTGCTGATGGCAGGGAAAGCAATGCTCTCGATCCGGTGTTCGGAAGCGAGTTGCATGCTATAGCGGTAGGCACTTGCCAGCAGCTCGGCCTCGCCAGAGCGCCCGTCGCGATAGATCGGCCCCACGGCATGGATCACGTACCGCGCCTTGAGCTTCCCGCCACTGGTAATACGCGCCTCACCGGTGGGACACCCGCCATAGCGCTGGGCCTCGGCCATAATCTGTGGGCCTCCTGCCCGATGGATCGCCCCATCAACGCCGCCCCCGCCGCGCAACGACGGATTCGCCGCATTGACGACGGCATCCACCTCTTGCTGCGTGATATCGCCCTCCACCAGCTCCAGCCACGAGCCGTTGATACGAACCCTCATCATCCTATCACCTCTGTTGCACCATCTCTGCCTGCGAGACCTCAACCGTTTCATATAACTGAGGAACGTGCACCGGCGCAATGCCGAGACCGCGAATGCCATCCGCCAGAGAGGTTGCCTGACGCTCCTCGCCGTGCACGACAAACACCCCCTTCAGCCGGCTCCGGTCCATCTGGTTGACATAGGAAAGGAGCCCCGCGCGATCGGCATGAGCGCTGTAGCCGTCAATAACCTGGACGCGCGCACGGACCTTGTAGGTTTTGCCGAGGATTTTGACGCGCTTTTCCCCGTCCACCAGCTTGCGCCCCAGCGTGTGTTCTGCCTGGAAGCTGACGACCAGGACCGTGTTGCGCCGGCTCTCGATGTTGTTCCGCAGGTGATGGAGCACGCGACCCGCCTCCATCATGCCAGCGGCGCTGATGATGACGATCGGTTGCCGGACATAGTTCAGCTCTTTAGAGTCTCCAACCGACCGCACATAGCGCAGGCCGGCAAAGCCAAAGGGATCCGGATCATCGTGCTTGGCCATATACGCCTTGACATCATCGTTGTAGCACTCTGGGTGCCGCCTAAAGATCTCGGTAACATCCACCGCCAGTGGGCTATCTACATAGATCGGGAGTCTGGGGATCTGACGTGCGGCAGAGAGGCGCTGGAGCGCATAGACGATCTCTTGCGTGCGCCCCACGGCGAACGCCGGAATGATCACCTTGCCGTTACGCCCGAAAGTCTGGTTGATGATGTCGCGCAGCCTGCTTTCTGCATGCTCCGGGGTATCGTGCATGCGGTCGCCATAAGTGCTCTCGATGATAAGATAGTCCACATCGGGCACAATGGTCGGGTCGCGCAGAATCGGCATATTGGACCGCCCCAGATCGCCCGTATACAGCAAACGCATCGTTTTGCCCGCTTCTGAGATCTCCAGCACCACCACCGCAGAGCCGAGGATATGGCCAGCATCCCGGAACATGAGCCGCACACCGGGGGCAATCTCCTTCCAGTGGTCGTAATCGCTGCTGACGAAACGCTGCAGGCTGGCTTCAGCATCTGCTAGCGTATAGATCGGCTCCACGAGAGGCTCGCCTCGCTCGCGCCGCCGCCGGTTGATGTGCGCCACGTCGCTCTCCTGGATACGCGCGCTATCCCGCAACATGGCATTGCACAGGTCGCAGGTAGCATCAGTCGCGTGCACATCACCCTGAAAACCGGAGCGGACCAGATTCGGCAGGTTGCCGCTGTGGTCAATATGGGCGTGGGAGAGGACACAACAGGTGACCTGCTCGGCCTCGAAAGGTAGATTGCGGTTGCGATCAAAGCTCTCCTGTCGCCTGCCCTGGAAGAGCCCGCAATCGAGGAGGATGCGGGAGCCATTGGCCTCGACGATATGCATAGACCCTGAAACGCCACGCGCTGCTCCCATGAACGAGATTTTCATCAGGCTCCTTGTACATGGCCCCTCGGGGTTGGTTTGGTTGTGATCTTAGCCTTTGTCGCGTCAAAGTCAAGAAGCGACACGATAAGCTTGCCGCATGCGATATTATGGAAGGCCATAGGGGCGACAAGCAGCGGATCTCGCGAAATCCAGGGCGCAGGTGCGAATGATGCGGCCATGGCAGCACGGCAAGCAAAGGGCCGCACAGGCGATGACCTGTGCGGCCCTGGTCTGTCGGGGCGAGAGGAGTTGAACCTCCGACCTCACGGACCCGAACCGTGCGCGCTAACCGGGCTGCGCTACGCCCCGAACCGACGCTGGCTATTATACACCCTCTTGGCAGAACATACAAATCCACCGAACAGCCATCACGCGATTCGCTCTCGCCGCAGAATGGAACGCGCCACGATCACACCGGAGGCGGAGGCTTGTACCAGGCCACGCGTGATCCCGGCGCCATCGCCGGCGGCAAAAAGGTTGCGCACGCGCGTCTCCAGCTCGTGGCTCAACTCGAGCCGCGACGAATAGAACTTGACCTCCACGCCATACAGCAGCGTGTGCCGTGAGGCCACACCCGGCGCCAGCTTGTCCAGCGCCTCCAGCATCTCCAAAAGGTTGAGCAGGTAACGGTACGGCAGCACCAGCCCCAGGTCGCCAGGCGTCGCCTCCTTCAGCGTCGGCTGGACGATGCAGCGGCTGAGCCGCTGCGCGTTGGTGCGACGCCCCATCTGCAGGTCGCCGAGACGCTGCACCATCACACCGCCGCTCAGCAGGTTCGCCAGACGGGCGATGTACTTGCCATAGGCGATCGGGTCCCGAAACGGCTCGGTAAAGTTCTTTTGCACCAGCAGCGCAAAGTTCGTATGGTCCGTCTTTTTGTTCACATAGCTATGGCCGTTCACGGTCATCACGTCGCCCGCCCATTCCGAGATAACCTCGCCATACGGGCAGACGCAGAAGGTACGTACCGGATCGTCAAACGTCTTGGAGAAAAAGTACAGCTTGGGTTCATAGACGATCTTGGTCAACGGCTCAAACACTTCGGCGGGTAGCTCGACGCGCACGCCGATATCCACCGGGTTGACCGCCAGCGGCAGCTCGAGCTCGTGCGCGACGTGCGTCAGCCACTCGTTCCCCTCGCGCCCGGGTGCCACCATAACATACCGTCCCTCGATCACCTCCCCCTGCGCGGTCCGCACGCCACTGACCGCGCCACCCTGCACCAGCACATCCTCCACATCCACGCCGGTGCGGATGGCCACGCCGCGTCGCAGCAGCTCGTCGCGCATGGCACGCAACACGGCAATGGAACCATCGGTGCCCATGTGCCGCACCTGGAAGTAGAGCAAACGCAGCCCGGCCACCGCCGCGCGTCGCCCTAGCGCCTGCACTTCATCTCCATCCTCACCATAGAGCCTGTCGGGCGCGCCAAAATCCACATACGTCCGATCAACATAGTGCACCAACTCCTGCGTGGCGCTTTGGCCGCAGATATCCTGCAGATGCCCACCGACTTCGGATGAGATGGTGAGCTTGCCATCGCTATACGCGCCCGCTCCGCCCCATCCCGACACGCGATCGCAAGTGGGGCAATGCACGCAACTCTTCTCGGTCTCGTAGATCGGACAGCGGCGCTTGTCTATATCCGCACCCTTGTCCAAGATGATGACAGTCAAGCCGCTGACCTTGGACAGCTCGAGCGCCGCAAAGATGCCCGCAGGTCCAGCGCCGACAATGACGACATCGTATCGCTTGCCCTTCATGGTTGTACCTTCCCTAGAGAGCATTCAAGAACCAGACTCACATGGACTCTGGTCCCTACAGCCAGCATATCATAAAGCGAGCGTTCGGTCAAAGCCAACGCCGACGCACCCACGGCCAGACCACCGTCTCCGCCCCTTTGGCTGCTGCCAGTGCCCACGGAAAGGTCAGCGTCATGATGTACTGCGGCCACTTGGTGGGCCAGATGGAGAGAAAGAGGAGGGCTGCAGCCAGCCAAAAGACATACAGTGGCCGGGTTTGCCACAAAACTCTCAAGCCGAGCACGGCGCAAAGGGCGATTAGCGGGTCGAGACCCACAGGGAACACCATCGGCTGCCACGGCACCCACATGAACAGCCATAGCAGAGGCTGAAAGAACGGGAGGTTCATGACCTCGACGAGAAAACTACGGCTGAATCCAACGTGATAGCGCACCGACCCGGCCAGTCGCGCCAACGGGTCCGGCCAGAGATAAGGGTTAGCCAGGGAAAAGGCCGCGGCTGCCAGCAGGAGCCAGATGGCCATCGGCCTCGATGATGGGCGCGCCCCCATGCGCGAGGCGTACAACCAATGTAACAGGATGGCGATGCCCGCGATGCCATAGACATATTTGCTGGCAACCGTCAATCCCAGCGCCACAGCAGAGAGCGCCAGCCAGCCGTCCACGCGCCGCCCGATATAGATCTGTGACCGTTCGTAAGCCAGCACCGCGACCGCGCTGGTGAGCGCCGGCAGCGCTTCCAGCATCACCAGGCTCGTGAATTTGATGGTAGAGGTATGCAGCGCCAGGAAAAGCCCTGCCAATGGGTTCAGCAGCGCCAGCAGCCACACCGTCAGTGTGCCGAATATGACGGAGAGGCCACGGGCGCGCGCCAGATGCAGCTCCGGCAAAGACGTCGCGGCTGGAGCCAGAGGTCCCTGCGGCGGGATCTCCGGCGCCGGCGGCAGAGCGGCGATAGCCACGCCGAATGCGATCTTGGCTAGCGGCGGATGCTCATAGTTCCATGTAACTTCCGACAACGCTCGCCAGTCGCCGTGCTGTATCGCGGCCGCATAAAGCTGCGCGGCCCGCAGATAGTCATCCTCGTCATAGTCGATCGGCAACAGCACTGCCGCACGCCACCGTGCCACCAGCGCCACGGCGACGATGGAAAGGATCAAGGCAGTACGTGTCAGACTCTTGCGCGTCATGTCAGGCAGAGCTTAGCATGAGCCCCGTCGTCTGTCAAGCGTGACCGAGTTACGCGCCGCGAGGCGACAGGAGTGGGGAGGACAACGAAAAAGAGGCAAAACATCCTTGTTTTGCCTCTTGCTGGCTCCCCGGGCAGGATTCGAACCTACAACCAACCGGTTAACAGCCGGCCGCTCTACCGTTGAGCTACCAGGGAAAGCTGCTTATATTATACTCACACCTGTGATTTAGTCAAATCCAGCGCCCTTTCGTTTCATCACAACGTCCCGGAGCGAGACACCCAGATCATACGCCTGTTGCAGGTACTCCGGATGCTGTAACACATCTCCCGCGGCATCCAGGCCGCCAAAGCAGAGCGTAGCGGCCATCTCGATATCGAGCGCATCGAAAAAGTAGCGCGCCGAGAGGATCGCGCCGTCAAAGAGACGCTTTCCTCTGGTCGCACCGACCGAGATAAACACCCCCTTCCGGTGCAGCTTGTCCGGGTTGATCGGCTCTTTCAGCCAGTAACGCTTTACCCAGAACGACTGGCAACGATCCATCAACGCTTTGGTGTGCGCGCTCACGGCGTAGAACATAATGGGCGACGCGAGAAGCACGACATCCGCCTGCTCCAGTTTCGGCGCCAGCAGGTCGAAATCGTCGCGAATCGCGCAACGTCCCGTCTTGGCACAGGCATAGATCTCCAGGCATGGGCTGATCGTCAGGTCGCGCAGGAATACCTTCTCCACATTGTTGGTCCAGGTCGCCACGCCCCGCAGGCATTCGCCCAGCAGCGTGGCACTGTTCCCCGACCGCCGTGGGCTGCCATAGATCGCTAGCACATAAGGCAATGGCGCGCTCATCTGACCGGCCTCCCTCTTACAAAACCCGATAGATGTACGATTCCCGTTTGGGAAAGAGTGTATCCATAATCAGTTGGAACCTGCCACTCACCCCCAGATCGAGCCGATAGTCCGAGATCTCTTCTCGGCTCCGGTAACACGTCAGCAATTGGACGGCAGGAAGGGGTGGCAGCCGAATATCCCTCGCATCGGTCCGCCCGATAGAGGTCACCTTGATGACCCGCCCTTTATCCAGCACCAGCTCAATGGTCTCCTCGTAGAAGTTGAGGGGAAGCGTCTGCGTCACGCCCGCGAACACCGAGTCGGCCAAACGCCGCTCCAACACCGGCGCGATACGCTGTAGAAAGCGCACACGGTTTGGTATGCGGATCTGCCAGGCGTAGGGTTTCTTATCGGTGCCGCCGAGGCCCTTGGCGACCCGCATGATGGGTGCGCTCGCATGGAGGCGCAAGTTGATGCGTTTTCGCCCGGCCGCCTCCGCCTCTTTTCTCATCAGCCGCAGCGCGCTCAATATCGCGTCATACCCCACATCAGACATCTCCCGGCAGACCCATCCTCCAGGGTCCCAATCATCAAGCCCTCCCATCATGTAGCCGACGTCGCGGCCACCCACCGCGATCATATAGCCCTGCTGACGGCCGGGATTCCCCGCTGATAGATGCAACTGATAGGCCCATTGGGCCTCATCACGCCATGCGCGGATGCACAGATGGGCCGTGCTCGCGGCGTAAAAGCGCATCACGGTGGGGATATCCTCATCCCTCATCGGGCGTATGGTGGCGGCTTCCCCCGCATCCTCGCCCAGCGTTGGGACCTGCTCGAGCAGCAGACGGCAATCATTATTGAGCGGGATCGCGTACTCATAGCCGAACTGACGGTAGAAGTAAGGAATCCCCTCGATCGCGCCCAGGTCATAGCCCCGCTCCTGCAGCCACTCTTCAAAGACTTTCATCTGTGCGCGCACCAGTCCACGCCGACGATACCCCTGACGTGTGCCGACGATCCCCACCTCAGCAACCTTCAGGGAAACATCCTCATAGGCCCATGTTTCCGGCAAGAGACAGATTGACGATACCAGGTCGCCCGAGCCCGTGTCCTCAACGACGATAAAGTCATCCCAGGAGATGTGGGGACGATGGTGCAGGATGTCCAGCGTCAGTGGCTCCAGCTCTGCCTCAGCAAAGGACTCGCGGTGTGCCGTCGCCAAGCGCACGACATCCGCTTCGGATTGTAAGGTACGCATCAGCAGGCCATCCCTCAGATCACGACGTAGCCTCTCCGTCATAGCTTCTCCTCGTTTTTCGCGCATGATACACGGATTGTCCTCTATGACAATACAGGCAAGGATGCCGAGCGCGACGCGCATCAGCCGTCCTTACCACCTCGCAGGGCGCAACTTGCCTGTCGTTTGGGAATGGCTATAATGGGCCAAGGTTGAAAAACAAGATCCGCCAAAAAGGTATAGACGATGAACCGCCAAGATGCCTGGGAACTGTTGACCGAATACACCGCAAGCCCAAGCCTCATCAAGCATGCGCTCGCCGTCGAGGCGGCCATGCGCGCCTATGCGCGCAAGCTCGGCGCGGATGAGGAGCGCTGGGGTTTGGTCGGGCTGATCCACGATTTCGATTATGAACAATATCCCACAATGGACGGCGATGTGCCACAGGAGCAGTGGCATACCTTTGCTGGCGCGCGCATCCTGCGAGAGAGGGGTTGGCCAGAGGAGATCGTGCAAGACGTCCTTTCTCACGCCAGCTACAGCGGCACCGCGCTCGATACGCCGTTACGCAAAGCGCTCTTTGCCGTTGATGAGCTGACCGGGCTGATCATGGCGGTGGCGCTCGTGCGCCCCAGCAAAGATATCCGCGACGTTGAGGTCAAGTCCATACGCAAAAAGTGGAAGGACAAAGCCTTTGCGGCGGCCGTAAGTCGCGCCGATATTGAAGAGGGCGCGGCCAGGCTCGGCGTTGATCTGTGGGAGCATGTGGGGTTAGTCCTCGCGGCGCTACAGGGAATCGCTGCCGAACTCGAACTGGATGGCCGTCTAGCCACCGGAGAGGGAGAACACCATTAGCGAGTATTCGTGTCCCCGCTGCGGCAAGAGACTGCCGAGCGGTCAGCAAGCGTGTCCGATGTGTGGATGGAATAAACCTCACTCCACACAGCCGCTGCCGGCGTGGCGCTGCCCGACATGCAGTGCACGCGTTACCGCGGCAGATGATGCCTGCCCCATCTGCGGCGCGCTCGTGATCAAGCCCGCCCGTTTTGGGGCCAAACTCTCGCATCTCGCCTTTGGCGCGCTCGTCGTGCTGGCGCTTCTTGCGCTAACATTCTGGTTCATGGAGCCCACGCTGGGCATGCTGGCAGAACCCACGCCGACAGTTACGCACACGCTGTGGTTGACGCCCACCAGCACGCACACACCCCTGCCCAGCGCCACCCCAACTTGGACGGCGACGGCGACCGAGACTCCGTTCTGCGTGACGCGCATCATGGGCGAGGGAGACACGTTGCCACTTCTCGCAGAGCGCTTTCAGACGACGGTGGACGCGATCCGCCGCAACAACGGCCTGACCAGTGACGCGCTGACACCAGGCCAGCGCCTGTGCATCCCTGTCCAGCCAGAGGTGGCCCTTTCGCTGACACCTCCCCCCACCGCAACGCCTACGCAGATCGTCTACACAGTGCAAAAAGGCGACAATCTGGGAAGCATCGCACAGAAGTTTGGCACATCTGTTGACCTGATCATCAAGGCAAACAACTTGACCGAAAAGTCCATCCTGCAGGTCGGGCAAAAGCTGGTCATCGCCCAGGAGTACCATACGCCGACCCCTGTACCCCCGACGCCCACAGACACGCTCACCCCTGTGCCGCCGACCGTCACGCCGACCGTGACGCCGACGGCGCGCCTCTTCTTGGAGCAAAGGCCGGAGCCCCTATTACCGGTATCGAACAGCATTTTTCACGGCAGGAACGCACAGATCGTGCTCAGTTGGTCGGCGGTCGATGTGCTGGCCCCCGACGAATGGTATCTGGTACATTTGTATGCGGTAACAGAGGGGCAGCAAGCGCAGATGGTTGCTACTATCTGGACAAAACATACCTCCTGGCGAGTACTCGAGTCCCTCTATCCAGAAACCGGTGATAATGCGCGCGGTTTTGCCTGGGAAGTAATCGTCGCGCGCCAGGCTTCGGATGACACATGGACTGCGCTAAGCCCACCGAGCCGGAGAAGCTACTTTTTCTGGTACTAGCCGCCAGAGAAGAAAGGCAGGGATGGGCAATTGGGCTCATCCCTGCTCTGTCGTGCCGAGCATCGCGTTAGGCCGCCCGGCCCTCATCGAGTTGACCCAGGAGTTCGTCTTTCTTCTTGGCAGCCGCCTCCTTGCCTTCCTGAATGGCTTCCTGAAGACGGCCTCTCTGCTCCTCAATGATGGAACGACTCTTCCTCTCCACCTCTTCCATGCGTCGCATCGCCTCGCCAGAGAGGTCTGCTGCACGCTCCTTCAGCTCGATGCTTTTGTCTTTGATCTGCGCGATAGTCTCGTCGCCGGATTGCGGCGCTAGGATCAAAGCGACTGCGGCACCGATAAAAGCGCCAATAATCAACCCGGCAAAAAACTCTCCACCACTGCTCTCGCGACTCATAGCACTGTCCTCCTCACTGTACTATAGCCTCAGCGTTCGCCTGAGACGAAGCGGATAAAACGCAAAACTCACATACTCAAGACTGCCTCATGCAAGACGATGTACTGACCGCAACGCTTACCCTATCTCCTCCCGATCAGGGCCTTTAGCCCACCGCGAATTCCCGCAACAAAGCTGTTGGCACGCACGATCGGCTGAACCAGATTGGAGCTCACAAAATCAGCCGTGCCGCGAACCGTATCCGCAGTATGGTTCGCCGATTCAAGTAAAGGCTTGATCTCATCCCGCAGCAGGCTGACCAGGCTGCGGATCTGGAGGAGCAAATAAATCATCAGTGCGCCAACGACGATGGACTGAAATGCCAGTATGATGATCGCGATATCTCGCGCATTCGACAACATGTCCTTCCTCCTGTCGAGAGGAGTTCACGCTCTGCGCCACTTGACGCCAAACAGGACCAGCCAGCAAGCGATCGTCCCCAGCAAAAAGTGCACATTTCCGATCATCAGAAGCCTCAAACCCAAAACGCCCGCCACCATCTGCCCTGCCCCGAACCCCAGCAGTGACAGGAGCCAGAGAAGGGGCAGCTCGCTGACCTTCTTGCCCCACAGCAGATGAAATACAGTGGCGTAGAGGCCAGCGACAATGATGGAAAAGACAAGCGCAGGCGAGATCGGCATGAAACGGGCATCCTCCTCGGCGCAACCGTAGCCACGCTCAAGGCGTCTGGGCCTTGCCCTGTTTCTCGAGATACTGGCGGATTGCTTTGTGAATAGTGCTCGCGGCAAGATTCGAGCAGTGCATCTTTTGCTCCGGCAACCCACCCAGCGCCCGGGCTACATCCTCATCCGTCAACGTCAGCGCTTCCGCCAGGCTCTTGCCTTTGACCATCTCGGTGGCCATCGAGCTGCTGGCGATTGCCGCGCCACAGCCAAAGGTGCGGAACTTGGCATCCCGGATGTAGCCATCCTCTATATCGAGATAGATCTCCATGAGGTCGCCACACACGGGACTTTCCATGGCGGCAATTGCATCCGCCTCTGGGATGACGCCGACGTTGCGCGGATGCTGAAAGTGGTCGAGCACGATATCGCTATAGATGTTCGATGCCATATATCTATAATACTCCCAATCTCTATCGCGGACAAAGTGGCGACATAGCCTGCAACTTTTCGACGATGCCGGGCAACACTGCAAGGACGCGATCCACATCATCGCGCGTGTTATCCTTGCCCAGGGACAGCCGCAAGGCGCCATGCGCCCGTGCTGGCGGTATCCCCAGCGCGGTCAGCACGTGCGAAGGCTCTGGCTCGCCAGTCGTGCAGGCAGAGCCACTGGAGGCGGCGATCCCCTGCAGGTCAAGCTGCAACAGAATCGCTTCGCCCTCGATATAGTCAAAGACAAAACTGGCGTTGTTTGCCAAACGGTGCGTCGGGTGGCCGGTGAGCGCGGCATGCGGCACTGAGGCGAGTACGCCGGCAATCAAGCGATCGCGCAGGGCCGCCAGCCGTTGATTGGTGGTGGCCATCTCTTCCTGCGCCAGGCGGAGCGCCGTTGCCATGCCGACGATATAGGGAACATTTTCGGTGCCAGCGCGGCGCCCCTGCTCCTGGCTGCCACCGGTCACGATGGGTAGCAGCGGCGTGCCGCGACGGACATAAAGCACACCGACCCCTTTGGGGCCGTAGAGCTTGTGAGCGGACAGCGACAACAGGTCCACCCCTAGGCGATCTACATCAAGGTCCAGGCTCCCCCCGGCTTGCACGGCGTCGGTGTGAAAGGGAATACCGTGACGCCGCGCAACCGCGCCGATCTCCGCCAAGGGCTCAATGGTGCCCACCTCATTGTTGGCATACATGATCGAGATCAGAATAGTCCGCTCCGTGATCGCCGCGGCGACATCAGCCGGGTCAACCACACCATACCGGTCCACCGGCAGATATGTGATCTCGTAACCAAACTCGCGCGCCATCTGCGCGCAGGTATGCCCGACTGCATGATGCTCAATGGATGATGTGATGATGTGGTTTCCTTTGTCCCGACTCGCCCATGCCACACCGCGAATGGCCATATTGTCGCTTTCCGTACCGCAACTCGTAAAGATAATCTCTTCGGGTTGGGCGTGCAGGATATCGGCCACTGTCTGTCGCGCCTTTTCCACAGCACGACGCGCTTCTCGCCCCAGTGCGTAAATGCTGGAAGCGTTCCCGTATTTCTCCGTCCAGTAGGGAAGCATTGCTTCCATCACGCGAGGGTCCACCGGTGTTGTTGCCGCATGATCTAGATAGATCATCCTCTTTCCTCGATTCGAGATGTATACTTTGCCACTCAGTCGAATAACCCGGTGCTCAAATAGCGCTCACCATAGCTTGGCAGGACGGTTACGACGGTCCTGCCTGCACCAAGGCGCGCGGCAACCTGCAATGCCCCCCAGACGGCCGCCCCTGATGAGATGCCGGCAAAGATTCCCTCCTCTCGCGCCAGCCGCCGCCCCATCGCCATCGCCTCATCATCAGGGACCTGGATGATCTCGTCAATGATCTCCCGGTTCAACACCTCCGGGCAAAAGCCAGCGCCAATCCCCTGAATCCTGTGCGGTCCTGGCTTGCCCCCGGAAAGGACGGGCGATCCCTGTGGCTCTAGGGCCACGATGCGGACCTGCGGATAGATTGCCTTGAGTACCTCTCCCACGCCGGTGAGCGTTCCACCTGTCCCCACGCCGGCCACGAAGGCGTCTATCGGGCCAGGAACCTGTTGGACGATCTCTGGGCCGGTGGTGCGGCGGTGCACTTCGGGATTAGCGGGGTTAGCAAACTGGTTGGGAAAGTAATAGCCCGGGTTCTCCGCAAGCAGCTCGTTTGCCTTCTCGATGGATGCGCGTATCCCCTGCGCGGCTGGAGTCAGGATCAGCTCAGCGCCGAACGCTGCCATCACCTTGCGCCGCTCGACGCTGGCGCTGTCCGGCATGATCAGGATCACACGATACCCCTTTACTGCGCCCACCATGGCCAAGCCAATGCCGGTATTGCCACTCGTCGGCTCGACGATGACGCCTCCTGGCTTGAGGCGACCATCGCGTTCTGCGGCCTCGATCATTGCCAGTGCAATGCGGTCCTTGACGCTACCGCCCGGATTGCGGCCCTCAAGCTTGACCCATATCGCTGCCGACCCGGACGGCGGTATCTTCTTTAGTGGCACCGTTGGCGTTGAGCCAATCAGAGTTAATATACTGGCGGATCCTTTCGAGTGCATCCAAATCCTCCTGTTTCAGCCCCTGCAGTCTGCTGCACGTGTCTTCAATGCGGTGTATGCGCAGTTCGAGGCTTTCCATGCTGTCAACCACGACGCGCAGTGCCTCAGCCACCGGGTCCGGCAACGCCGCATGATCCAAGTCCACCCGGTGCGCCACCTCGCCGGGCCCGCGCACGATACGCCCTGGCACGCCGACCACTGTCGCGCCAGCGGGCACTGGGCGAATCACCACAGCGCCCGAGCCGATCCTGGCATCGTCGTGCACCTTGATATCCCCGAGGATAACGGCATTGCTGCCGATCACAACATTGTTTCCAATGGTGGGATGGCGCTTCTTCTTCTCCAGCGTCGTTCCTCCCAGCACAACCCCCTTGTACATCAGCACATCGTCCCCGATCTCGGCCGTCTCACCGATTACCACCCCCATACCGTGGTCTATGAAGAAGCGTCTGCCGATCTTGGCGCCGGGATGGATCTCGATGCCAGTGAGCCAACGGTTGATATGCGAGAGAAAGCGGGCCAACAAGGTGAATCCGCGTATCCAAAGAGCGTGAACGAGACGATGCAACCAGATGGCGTGCAGCCCTGGATAGCACAAGAGGACCTCCAGGGTGCTACGGGCCGCTGGATCTTTGGCAAACACCGTCTGAATGTCCTCACGGATCATTTCGATGATCCCGGGAGATTTTGCGGCGGGGCTTTCAGTTGTGGTCAACATTGCTTTCCTTCCTGTCGTGATGGTCTATCCTGAGTCATATCGCCATTCGTTGCCAAGCGGCGGCTCTAACACAGATCGGCCAAGGTCATCTTGTCCAGCGCGTCCTCAAGACGTGCCCTTACCAGCTGCCAGACATTGCGGGCCGCACAGATATCCTCACGCGCACAGGGGGCACAACTGCCCTCGGCCACGCAGGGGATCGGCACAATAGTGCCCTCCAGTGCACGGATGATATCCCCGATGGTGATCGCCTCCGGGCGCCTTCCCAGCAGATACCCACCGTGCGCGCCACGCAGGCTTTGCACCAGTCCCGCTTGCCGCAATGGGATGACAATCTGCTCGAGGGATGGCAGGGGAAGCTCCTCCATCTCGGCGATCTGATTTAGTGGTGTCGGCCCACGACCATGATTTCGCGCCAACTCAGCCATCACGCGGAGGCCGTACTGCTCCTTTGCTGAGAACTTCATATGCACCCCAATTCCTATGTCAAAATCGGAATTATTATAGCACGCGGGAGTTGGTTTGTCAAATAAGTGGCTTCGGGAAGCAGGCGGAAATGCTCATCCCGAGTTGCCCAGCAACGAGCGCGCAGATTTCCAGTATCTTGCATTCACAATGCTCTTTGTTTTACAAATGGGAAGTGCTCTCGCAGGCTGAACTGCAAGACCTGCGAGCAGTAGGGCGTGAGAGCCCGCCTCACTACTATATCTTGGTATTTTGACGAAATAGTACGACCCACCCCATCCCGTGGCGGGTTGTGCTCTTTGGAGATTTCTGCTATAATAAAGCCAAGTCAAGAGCGAATTGGGTGACAAGGGTTGCCCGGCCCGATCCTTTCTGGTAGCGGAGTCCCCCGAGCTGGCACCCTTTCCTCAGTGATCCTGATCGCCAGAGCATGCCCAAAGGGCCTTCCACAACCGCACGCATAGGCGATACGTCCCCTATCTGGGCCTCTATCGTTTGGCGCTACCCGAAGCGTCCGGGGGCATCGCCATTCGCTCTCCTGTTCATCCCGTCTCCGGGACGCTCCGCCAGCCGGTGCAACCCGCCAGAGACCCAGGTGGATCCAGTAGAGGCATATCGTGGGTGGAAAAGCCGCGCCCATTAGTGATGTCTGGCAGATCAGGCTCCCGCCCAATCCTCAGCTCGCACTTCAGACTGACTGACATCGGTGCTTATCTGCTCGACGAAAGGAAGAATCTCTAGCGGACGCGGACTCGGTGGACGCGGGTTGCATTTGTTCTACATGTGAAATCCCGCAACAACACCGAGGGCGAGCCGTTGTTCTTGTCGGGCGGATCGTATGTATCATGACGGAGATTGCGAATGGATGCGAGTCGAGCCTGGGAAGCGGCCTTGGGCGATCTGCAACTCCAGATGGCCAAAGCAACCTTTGATACTTGGCTGAAGAACACGACTGTCATCTCCTACGAAGATGGCACCTTCGTTATTGGTGTGCCAAATGCCTATGCCAAGGATTGGCTGCGCTATCGTCTCCTGTCCACGATTAAGGAGACGCTGATCCGCATCGTGGGGCGCACCGTCGAGGTCAAGTTTGCGCTTTTGCCGCAGAAGCGGGGCGAGAGCGCCATCGAATCGTTACAGCCACCTGACCTCCCACGCTCCGCCAGTAACGGGAACAATGGCCATGGCCTGTCCACGTTGAACCCGCGATACACATTTGATACATTCGTGGTGGGGAATTCTAACCGGCTGGCGCATGCTGCGGCGCTGGCCGTCGCGGAGAACCCGGCACGTGCCTATAACCCACTGTATATCTACGGCGGTGTGGGGCTGGGCAAGACCCACCTGCTCCAAGCGGTGGGAGCGCGGTATGAGCCGCTCGGGCTAAACGTCCTCTACGTGGCCGCGGAGACCTTCACCAACGAGATGATCAATGCTATCCGCACGCAGACCACCGATGCCTTCCGCGACAAGTACCGCAATCTGGATTGCCTGCTCATTGACGATGTGCAGTTCATCGCAGGCAAAGAGAGCACGCAAGAGGAACTCTTCCATACCTTCAACACACTCTACGAGTCTAACCGGCAGATCGTGCTTTCCAGCGACCGCCCGCCAAAAGCGATCAGCCCGCTCGCCGAGCGGCTTCGTTCCCGCTTTGAGTGGGGGCTAATCGCCGACATCCAGCCGCCCGATCTGGAAACGCGCATCGCTATCCTGCGCGTCAAAGCGGAAGCGCTCGCTTTCCGCTGCTCCGATGCCATACTAGAGACCATCGCGCACAAGGTGCCCAGCAACATCCGTGAGCTGGAAGGCGCGCTCAATCGCGTGGCAGCCTATGCGCAGATGCTGAATACCCCGCTGACGCCAGATATCGTCTCGCAGGCCCTCAACGATCTCCTCGAGCGACCCCGTAATCTCACCGTCAGTGAGATCCTTAGCATCGTTACTGCCTTTTACGGGATTGACCAAGAGAGCATCACGGGCCGACGACGCGATCAACAGACGGCCCGCGCGCGCCAGGTAGTAATGTATCTGGCGCGAGAGGAAACCCCCGAGTCGCTCACCGACATTGGCCAGAAGCTCGGCGGGCGCGACCATACTACAGTGCTTCATGGGCATGACAAGATCGCGTCTGATATCGAGACCGACGATCAATTGCGGCGCGAGATCATGTCCATTCGCGAGGCGCTCTACAAATCCACCACCGCCGAATCCAATCGGGTCGCTCCATCAATCGCCACAGGAAAACGCGGTAGTTAGTTGCAATAAGTTGTGTTCTCTGTGGATAAGTTACGGTAAACTGTGGATAACTCATTGTAGTTGTGGACAAGTGCGTTTTTCGCTTGCTAGCCCGCTGCCGTCGTCGCGACAGAGCTCCCACAGGTTGTGTCAACCACGCTATGCATTCCCTAACGATGGGTCGGTCTCTAGGGCAGATTTCGACGGGCAAAGGGTTCTTTTTTTCTGTCCACATCGCTTCACAGGCCCTGTGGATGACTGATGAATTGCCTATCCCACATGTTGACATGACCTGCCCCATATCCACGACGCGTTGTGATGCAACATAGCTATCACCAAGGGAATGAGCTATCCTCACCGTCCGCATCGCTACTAGTACTACTATACAGAGATAACTAACTTGCAATGGAATCTCTATTGTATTATCATGAGTTGCGGGGCATTGAGAATGGGCGACAGATCATGGCCATAGCTTCTGGCTGATCTGCCCAAATCGAGTCGAGGAGGAGAGGTAAAAATGCGTCTTCATCGTCTATTGGCTCTGTTGGTCCTGCTGGGAGCTATGCTCATCGTTCTCGGCGCATGCGCTCAGCCCACACCACAAGTTATCGAAAAGCCAGTGACCGTCGTGGTGGAAAAGCAGGTGGCGGTCGAGAAACAGGTCGTGAGCACGGTGGTCGTCGAGAAACAGATCGTAAGCACCGTGGTTGTGGAGAAGGAGGTCGTCAAGGTCGTTACGGCAACGCCACCCCCACCCACAGCCACGCCCACACCGCCGACCATCCGCATGTACTTTGTCCCTTCTACTGAGGCTGATGTCGTGCTGGCCAGTGGCAAGCAGATTGCCGACCTCTTGGAGAAGCGCACTGGCTACAAATTCGAGGTAGCTGTGCCGACAAGTTACGCGGCTGTGATCGAGGCGCTCTGCGCGGACAAGGCAGATGTGGCCTGGCTGGCAACCTTCGGTTACGTTCTGGCGAACCAGCGTTGCGGCGTTGAGGCCCGTCTCACGACAGTGCGTTTTGGCCTCTCTACCTATCGTGCGCAGATCATTACGCTCGCTGATGCAGAGCGCGAGAAGAAAGGCCTCAAGCCGATCAAGACTCTGGAAGATCTGAATGGCGCCAAGTTCGCGTTCACGGATCCCGTATCTACGTCGGGAAACCTGTTCCCGCGCGCTATGCTTCTGGATGCAGGTGTCAAACTGGGCGAGGAAATCTTTGCCGGTGGCCATCCGCAGGTCGTGCTGGCTGTATATAACGGCGACGTGGACGCGGGCGCTACCTTCTGGAGCCCAATCCGACCGGACGGGACGATCGGTGATGCGCGGCGCAACGTGATGGAGACCTATCCGGATGTGGAGCAGCGGGTCAAGATTCTGCGCCTGTCTAACGAGATCCCGAATGATACGGTTAGCTTCCGCAAGACGCTGCCGCAGGAGTACAAAGATCGCATCGTAACAGCCATCCTCGACATGGCCAAGTCGCCCGAAGGACTCGACCTGCTGGGCAAGCTCTACAATATCACGGGGTTGGTGCCGGCGGTGGATTCCGACTATGATATCGTGCGGCGAATGGGCGAGACGCTCGGTTTTGATTTCTCGCAGGCGATCAAGTAACGTGGCCAGAAGGGGGGAGTTCATAGCGAGCTCTCCCCTTCGCCTCTGTTTGATCACAAGGAGAGACATTCTTGCTCATCATCGAGCATCTGACCAAGGTTTACGAAGATGGCACACGGGCGCTGAATGATGTTACCTTCACCGTGCAGGATGGCGAGTTCGTCGCGCTGATCGGACTGAGCGGCTCTGGCAAGTCCACTCTTCTGCGCTGCATCAACCGGCTCGTCGAGCCAACCGCAGGCCGCGTCATTTTCGATGACGTTGATATCACTGCCGCATCCGCCGCGGAGTTGCGCCATATCCGGCGTCACATCGGCATGATCTTCCAGCAGTTCAACCTGGTGAAGCGTTCGTCGGTCTTGACGAATGTGCTTTCAGGCCGTCTGGGCTATGTCAGCACAGGGCGCAGCTTGATTCACTGGTTTCCGCAAGCCGAGCTCAACCGAGCTATGGACAACCTGCAACGGGTGGGCATCTTGGACCAAGCCTACAAGCGGGCTAGCGAGCTGAGCGGCGGCCAACAGCAGCGTGTGGGGATTGCGCGTGCCCTGATGCAGGATCTACGGCTGATGTTGGCGGATGAGCCGGTGGCTAGCCTCGATCCTGCCACATCCCACTCGGTGATGAAATACCTCGAGCAGGTCGACAAGCGAGCTGGGATCACGGTTCTCTGCAGCCTGCACTTTCTCAGCCTGGCACGCGCCTACGCCACGCGCATCATCGCCCTGAAAGCCGGGGAGATCGTTTTCGATGGACTTCCCGCAGACATAGATGATGTCCGGTTCAAGGAGATCTATGGGGAAGAAGCCGTTCGCGTGGAAATCGCCTGAACCTGCTGAGGAGAGTTCTTGATGCCTTCGCGAAAACCTCGCACCTTGCTCTCCACGATCGGGACGACCCTCGTCTTGGCCCTGGCGGCTGTAATCTACTGGTACGGTTGGCGGGTGACCAAGATTGACTTGAAGACGCTGATTCTCGATGTGGCAGACGTCAAGCCCATCGTTACAGCGCTGTTGCAGCCTCGTCTTCTCGAGCGCGAGGAGTTCTCGCAAAACGCTAGGATCGAGTTTCCGGTCCCCTGTGTTTCACCTACCCCAGCGTCAGTAACATCATCAGCCGGCGAACCGTATCTGACGACTTCTCAGCCGTGCGCCAACATCGGCGATACCGTCGTCGTGGAGGGATTTGGCTTTCGCCCGGAAACGAGTGGTGCTCTGTATCTGGTCATCGTCAATAGCCGTCTGCGAATTGACTATATCACGACTGATGACCAGGGTCATTTTCGAGAGGAGTTTACGTTGCCGCAGCTGCGGCTCACCGACCAGTTGCTGCAATCCAGCATTCAGGCAGTGCTGACGTGGCGCGCAGGGCCGTACAAGCCAACGGACGCCCTGCGGTTGACGGCGGAAAAGATGCTCGAGACGATCTTCCTGGCGCTTATGGCCACCACCCTGGGCATCTTTGTGGCGATACCGCTGAGTTTTCTGGGCGCGCGAAATCTGATGGGGCATAGCGCCGTGGGCGTGATGGTTTATTACATCACGAGAACTTTCTTCAACCTGCTTCGCTCCATTGAACCGTTGATCATGGCCATCATCTTTGCGGTGTGGGTGGGCATCGGCCCTTTTGCCGGAGTGCTCGCCCTGGCGGTGCACTCAATTGCCTCGCTGGGCAAGCTCTATTCGGAGGCCATCGAGAGCATTGACGCCGGTCCAATCGAAGCGATCACGGCCACTGGCGCCAACCGCTTGCAGACGGTAGTATATGCAGTGGTACCCCAAGTCGTGCCACAGTTCATCGCCTTTACCATCTACCGCTGGGATATCAACGTGCGCATGTCCACAATCATCGGTTTCGTGGGCGGTGGCGGTATCGGCTTTATCCTGCAGCAGTGGATCAACCTGCTGCAATATCGCAACGCCGCTGTGGCGGTGTGGGCGATCGCCATCGTCGTGGCCACGATGGACTATGCCAGCGCCAAAGTGCGGGAAAAGATCGTCTGATTGGGTCCAGCAAGAGGGCGAGATGTGCAGCGACAGATACTGGCCAGTATCTGTCGCTGGTGTTATCTGATGAGAATGGCACGCGCGGGCGCGCCATCGCCGTCAGCGATCTTCAGCGGCAAGCACACGAGCTGGTAGCAGCCAGGAACGATCTCGTGCAGGTTTAGCCCTTCGACGATGATCACACCCGCCTCCAGCAGCGTGTGGTGCACGGGAACCGTGTCATCGCCGTGGCGGCTCACCGCCAGATAGTCCGTCCCCACCACACGAATGCCACGCTCCACAATCCAGCGCGCCGCATCGGCAGTCATCCCCACATAGTCCTCATGGAACGCGCGTTCGTCGTGGGCCCAATAGAGCGAGTTGCGCGTGCGCAAGAGGAGACGTCGGCAATCTGGTGGAAGCGAAAGCGCCGCCAATGTTGCGGCATCAATTACCTCCGCTTCTGGCAGATATGCTACATCCGCTGGCCCCACCAGCAGTTCTAGCGATAACTGGTCCACCGTGGCACCACCGGCGATAAAGTGCCGCGGCGGATCAACATGCGTGCCGGCATGGGTGGGCAGCGCCAGATGTGAGACATTTGAACGATGGCCAGCGCCGATCTGGAAGACCGGCTCCAGAGTTACCGGTGGATCGCCCGGCCAGACCGGCATCCCCGCTGTGATCGGTACGGTGATATCGTATATCTTCATCTTGTCTTCCTTGTTCAACGGGGTGCCACTGACGGCTCGCGCAGGGCGACCGCCAGCGCCTGCGCGGCACGCTCTGGGTGGTCATAGACCGGAATCCCCGCCTTTTCCAGCTCCAGCCGTGCGGATTTTGTCTCCTCTGGCGGGTCGTTCATCAGCACCAGCAGCGGCTTGCGCACCTCTGGCTTGGCGCGGAGCACGACCTGCGACATCATTAGCGGGTCACCCCCTGCAATCACCGTGATGATGGCGTCCGTGTTGGGGTCTTCGTCCACGATGCGCATACACTGTCGGCTCAAGTCCGGATTCACGATCTGCGCCATGGTGATGTCTATCGGGTTACGGGTGCTGGCAAAACTGGGCAGGACTCCCTGCAAATGACGCCGGGTCTCTGGGGCAAGGGCCGGCACCGCCAGGCCCAGATCGTTACAGGCATCGGCCAGCGCCACGCCCATGCCGCCCGGGCCTGTAACGATGGCTATGCGGTCGCCGGTCGGGAAGCCAAGCCGGGCGATCAGGATAAGGCCATCCATTAGTGCGGTAAAGCTGCCGACGGCGATGACGCCGGACTGCAGGAACGCAGCGTTATAGACCTGCGTGCTGCTGACGAGCGCGCCGGTGTGCGAGGCAGCAGCTTGCGCGCCCGCCTCTGTGCGACCGGCCTTCCAGATGAGGATCGGCTTGCGCGCTGCCACCCGGCGCGCTACCTGCATAAATCGCATTCCATCCCGGATGCTCTCCACGTAGGCGACGATGATCTCCGTATCCCTATCCTGTCCAAAATACTCGATATAGTCGGTCAAGTTCAGGTCAAGCTCATTTCCGCTGCTCACGGCCTTGCTAAAGCCAATGCCGTGCTCAATGCCGAATTTGACGATGCGCGCCGTCATCGAGCCACTCTGTGAGATGACAGATACAGGCCCGGCGAGCTCCGGGATGTCCAGGAAGCCGACACTCAGGCGCGGGTTATAGATGCCGAGACAATTTGGGCCAATGATGCGCATGTGCGCGTCGCGTGCGATCTGCAGCACCTCACGCTCCAGCGCACGCCCCTCTGCCGTCCCGGTCTCGCCAAAGCCGGCGGTATTGATCAAAACGCCCGGGACCTCCTTCTGGGCACAGTCACGCAATACCTGCGGTATTGCCTCGGGTGGGACGGCGACGATGGCCAGGTCCACTGGTGTGGGGATATCGTTCACCGTGGCATAGGCGGGCAGCCCAAGAATGTCGCCGCCGCGCGGGTTGACGGGATAGAGGTCGCCGCGGTAGCCCCGGCGCACGAGATCGTTCATCAGCAGATAGCCGATCTTGTCCGGCGAGTTAGATGCGCCGATGATGGCGAGACGCTGCGGGTTCAGGACGCGATCCAGCGCTGCCATATCCAACGGTGGCTGAGAGGGGATAATCGAAGCATCGGCGATCGGAGAGAGCGCCGCTCGCGAGTCGATGGCTACCAGAGAGCCATCTGGTCGTGCCAGAAGAGGGTTGATGTCCAGCTCGGCGATCTTGTCGCCTTGCTCTTCCGCCAAGCGCGACAGCGCCAACAGAATGCTGGCCAGCGCGTCCAAATCCACCGGCGCACGGCCGCGAGCGCCGCGCAGGATCGGGAGGCCGCGAATCTCGCGTATCATGGCGCTCGCATCCTCCTGACTGAGGGGGACCACGCGAAAGGCGACGTCACGCAGCACCTCGACGAAGATGCCGCCCAGGCCGAACATCACGGCATGGCCAAAGGCGGGATCGGGTGCGATGCCCGCGATTAGCTCAATGCCCTGTGGGATGTACTCTTGCACCAGAATACCCTCGATCTTGGCGTGGGGCACGTGGGCGAGGACGCTCTGCCGAATCTCGTCTGCGGCCTGGCGCACCGCCTCATCGCCCGACACGTTGATGCGCACTCCACCCGCCTCCGTCTTGTGCAACACGTCCGGCGAGATGACCTTAAGGACCACAGGGCCTGGGATCTGCCGTGCCAACTCGGCCGCCTCTGTCGCCGAGCTGGCCACAAATTCGGCTGCTACAGGAATGTGGTACTGAACCAGCAGCCGTTTGGTTTCCACGTCTGTCAGATATCGCTTGTTGGGGTCTTGCCTTGCGGCGGCCCGATTATCTCCATTTGGCATGGCCTGCATTCCCCTTCGCTGCTGGCGAGCGCCGTGGCGCTCTGGCTGGGATCAGTCTTCCGGTCGCGTGCGTTCGGTGCCGAGCCGTTTTCTGCCGGGGAGAGCTACAGCGACCCAGATCGCGATCAGGGTATAGAGGACTGCGGCGGTGGGAAACAGCGCACGGATGCTCTGCGAGATGGCCACTGCCGAGCCGAGCACCGGACCAAAAGCGCGGCCGGCTGCACCTGCGCTCGCGGTGATTCCGTAGGTAGCTCCTTGGCGTCCGTCACTGACGGCCAGCGCAATGACCGCATTCGCTGAAGGGAGTAGCCCTCCCAGAAAGAACCCGAGCAACACGTTCAGAGCCAGGAGTTGCGCGCTTGTTGCCACCAAGCTCTGTGGCAGATAGGCGGCGGCAGCACCCAAACTGCACAAGATGAGGACTAGGCGGTGGCCGATTCGATCGCTTAATCGTCCGATCAACGCGGCGGCAATGGCGCTGGAGAGTGCTGTTCCTCCTTGGATCAGGCCGGCCATAGTGGCGAGATAACTTGGGTCCGTCTGCAGTTGCTGCATGTAGATCGGCATCATGGGGCGCACCATGGAGCCAGTGAATTGCAGGCTGAAAATGACCGTCGTCATGATGAGAATGGCGCGTTGGCTCAGGAGGGAGCGTACTCCATCCATCAAGCTGGCGCGCCTTCGTTCGCTGGGGACAAAGATCTCGTCAACAAGGCGCCAGGCGATTATCCCGCCGATCAACAACATGACAGCGCAGACGACGAACGCTGTCCTGTAGCCGAAGGCATCAGCGACAAAGCCGCCCAGAAGCGGGCCGCCGGAAGAACCGCTGAATACTGCCATCTGCATGAGGCCGAGGGTGAAGCCGATGTACTTGCGCGGCGTGGAACAGGCGACCAGTGTGGTGAACGCAGCAACAGTGCCCGTAAAAGCTCCCTGGATGGTGCGCAGGGCCAAGAGCTGTGGGGCGTTCTGCGCAAACGCCATCAAAAAGATGATGATAGCGCCGATAAAGGCGGCGCGCTCCACCATGATCTTGCGCCCGTAGCGATCCGCCAACGAGCCCCAAATCGGCGCGAATATGGCCATCGAGAGCGAGCCGCCGGTGGTGATATACCCGGTCCAGAGCGTCACCTGATCCGGGTCAACGATGCCTATTTCCTCCAAGTAATAGGGAATAAAGGGAAATGCCGCGCTGAATCCCAGGATACAGAGCAATTGCGACAGCCAAGAGAAATAGAGGTTGCGACGCCAGGGCTCCAAGGTGATCCTCCAGGTCACGATAGGCGGTCCGTATGGCTATAGACGGGAGGTCACAGGGCAGTTGGGCTCATATGTTGCTAGCTCTTCTGCGTACATGATGGTATACCGGTATCCTTGTTCCGTCAAGAAGAGCTGTCGCTTGGCCGCAAAAACCTGATCCTTTGTATCGCGCGTTACCAGCGAGTAAAAATGCGCGAGCTGCGCGCCCTTCTTGGGGCGCAGAATACGGCCGAGACGCTGCGCTTCTTCCTGGCGGGAGCCAAACGTACCGGATATCTGGATAGCCACGTTGGCGTCCGGCAGGTCAATGGAAAAGTTGGCCACCTTGGAGACGACCAGCAGCGGTTGCTCGCCGGTGCGGAACGCCTCATAGAGCGCCTCACGCTCCGCCACGGGGGTCTTGCCCGTGATAAGCGGCGCTTTGAGCAACTGCGCTACGATCTCAAGCTGATCGAGGTACTGTCCGATTACCAGGATCTGATCCCCCTGATGTTTGTGGATGATCTCCATGATCACCGGAATCTTGGCCTCGTTCTCTGCGGCGATGCGATATTTCTCCCGCTCATCGGCCAGCGCATAGGCCATGCGATCTTCTTCTACCATCGGAATCCGGATCTCATGGCATTCCGCGGTCGCGATCCATCCCTGCTTTTCCAACTCTTTCCAGGGCATGTCATACTTTTTCGGGCCAATGAGAGAGAACACATCTGTTTCGCGCCCATCCTCGCGCACGAGTGTGGCGGTCAGGCCCAGTCGCCGCCGCCCTTGCAGCGCCGCAGTAACGCGAAAGACCGGCGCAGGCAGCAGGTGGACTTCGTCATAGATGATCAGCCCCCAGTCTTTCTGATCAAAGAGGGCAAAGTGCGGGAACTCTTTGTCGCGGCTGGAACGATAGGTCATGATCTGATAGGTGGTAAGCGTCACGGGACGGATTTCCTTGATCTGCCCCGAGTACTCGCCGACATCGTCCCGCGTGAGCGTCGTCTTGTCCAAAATCTCGTCAATCCACTGTCGGACAGCTACCGTGCTTGGCGTCAGGATGAGTGTCTCCGCCTGCACTTTGGCCATCACTCCCAGGCCCACGATCGTCTTGCCGGCGCCGCAGGGGAGCACAATGACGCCGCTGCCGCCACGGGCGCTGCCGCCCGCGTAAAAGTTGGCGATGGCGTCCTCTTGGTATGCGCGAACGTGGAAGGGCAAGCCGCTGTTCGTCGTGCTCAGAAGCGCCATAGGCAGCGGCGCTCCCGGCTCGTATCCGGCGAGGTCCTCGGCGGGATAACCGAAAGCCACAAGCGCCTGTTTCAGAAACCCGCGGCGCACGGGATCGACCAGCAACGTCAAAGGGTCACGCTGACCGATAATATACTCACTAAGCCGCTTGTGCTGCGCTACCTCGGCGATCAATACGGGGTCATCCGATCGCAACAGAAGGTCGCCGTTTTCCCGCATGAGCTGCAGACGCCCGTAGCGCGACATGTAATCCACGATGTCAACGCACACGTTATCTGGCACGTCATACTTGCTATAGCGGCGCAAGGTAGCGACGACATCTTCGGCACTGGTGCCAGCGGAAGCGGCGTTCCACAGGGAGAGCGGTGTGATGCGATAGGTGTGGATATGTTCGGGGCTTTTCTCTAGCTCGGCAAAGCGCGCCAGCAGGTCTCGCGCCTCAGCGTAGAGGGGGTTATCTACTTCGAGCAGGATACTGCGATCGCTCTGGACGATGAGCGGATTGGCCAGTTGATACGGCATGACATGACCTCTATTATCTCTGAGAAAACCTCTCGTACACTAACAGTCAATTATACCACTATCAACCTGGTTGAGCAAAAAACGTTGCCTGCGCTAGGTGCGACGATGATAAGCACAAGTGCGATGGCAACGGTATTTGCGTCCTGTGCCTTTCGATGGTATAATCTCGGCGCTGTAAGATTTCCATATCATTCACCTTTTCGCTCCGCGCCATCCCATGGGCGGCCCCCGATGGGGTAGTGGTGCAGGAGCAATCCCAGGGAAAGGAGGCGGGCCGTGGCAAGTTACGAGTTAGTTTTCATCGCGCAGCCGGAACTCGATGAGGAAGGGTTAACTGCCCTCCTAGACAAGTTCACCAATATGGTGCAGGGACTAGGGGCGCAGGTCGCTCAGATCGAGGCGAGGGGCAAGCGGCAGTTGGCATACCCCATTCGGAAATACCGAGAGGGGTATTATTATGTCGTCCAGCTGGAAGCTGGGCCGGATGTGCCAGCGAACCTTAACCGTGCTTTGCGTCTGGACGAGCAGATCATCCGACATCTGATCGTGGCCAAAGACGAAGGGGAGTAGGCGGCCTTGCAAAGGAGAGACGCGAATGACAGGGCTGAATAAGGTGATGCTGATCGGCACAGTCGGACGGGACCCCGAGATGCGGTATACGCCGGATGGAGTTGCCGTGACATCGTTCAGCCTAGCCGTGAAGCGTGTGTGGAAGGGGAGTGACGGCAAGCCGCAGGAAGCGTGGGACTGGTTTAGTATCATTGCCTGGCGCCGTTTGGCCGAGATATGCAAGCAGTATCTTGCCAAAGGAGGGCATGTCTACGTCGAGGGCCGGCTACAGACTCGCGAATGGCGGGATGAAGCGGGCCAAGACCAGCTGCGCACCGAAGTCGTCGCCAGCCACATCCTATTGCTTGATCGCAAACCCCTCCCAGGCGATGCGGCAGAGCTATCGGGGGGCGAAGATCCCTCCTTTGTGTAGTCGGACGGTAAAACGAGAGCCGGACGGGGTGCTGTGTCCGGAGAGTGGATTGCGGAGGTTTGAGCTTCTATGGCAGCGAGTGAACGGCCAAACAGGGGACGGGGGCGATTCGGCCCTCGGCGTAAGGTCTGCGAGTTTTGTGTGTCGCGCACAGCCCAGATTGACTACAAGAACGTTGACCTCTTGCAGGGGTATATCACTGATCGCGGCAAGATCCTGAGCCGCCGTAAGACTGGCACCTGCGCCAAACATCAGCGCCATCTCGCGACGGCGATCAAGCGAGCGCGCTTTCTGGCGCTGCTGCCCTACGTCGGGGGCGGCTATAGCCGCACAGGTTAGGACAGTTCAAGGCAATGCGGGGCATAGGGATTCCCTTATGCCCCCTCTTCTGTCATGAGTTGGCAGCGTCTGCGCTCGCGTGGGAATCTGCTGGGCGGGGCGATCTTGGAGCATACCTAAATGACGAAAAAAAGTAGAGAAAAACCGAGCGCGCCGACACGAAAACAACTCTCTCGACGCGCCAGAGACGAGAGGCTACGCAAACAGCTTTACATCGCGGCGACTATCTTTGTCGTCGCCATCGTTCTCGTGTTGGCGATCGGTCTCTATACCGAGCTTGTGGTCAAGCCAGGCAGGCCGGTAGCGCGGGTCGCGGGAGTGCCGATCCGTACAGATGAATATGAAAAGCGGCTGGCCTATCGGCGATTCAGCCTTGAGTCTTCATTGAGCCAGATACAGACGCAGATCGCAATGCTTGGTTCGAGTTCTGGGAACGAGTTCTTGGTACAGTATTACCAGCAGCAGCTTCAATACCTCAATTCGGAGCTGGATAACGCCCCGCAGCAGGTGCTGGAGGAGATGATTGACGATGAGCTGATCCGCCAGGAGGCGCAGCGGCTTGGTCTGACCGTCTCGGATGCAGAGGTGCAAAGCGAGGTTGAGCGTCAGTTTGGCTTCGATCGCAACCCGCCGACCCCCACGCCGACGCCGATTACGGCGACGTTACCGATTACGGTAACGCCAACTCCCACCACAGCACCGATGACCGAAGCCGAGTTCCTCAAGTCCTTTGCGGATTATGTTGCCACCGTCCAGAAGAGCGCCAACTTTGGTGAGCAGGACCTGCGCAAGCTCTTCCGCGACAGCCTTCTGGCGCAAAAGTTGCAGGAGTACCTGGGCAATCAGCTCCCCACTACTGCACTGCAGGTGCGTGCGCGTCATATCCTTTTGGAGACCCCAGAGGACGCCGAAGCAGCGCTGGCACGCCTGAAGGCGGGAGAGGATTTTGCCAAACTGGCAGAGGAGCTTTCGACGGATGAGAGCACCAAAGCGAATGGCGGCGATTTGGGCTGGTTCCCGATGGGACAGATGGATGCCGATTTTGAGAAGGTGGCGTTCAACACACCTGTTGGCGAGATCAGCGATATCTGTCAGACCGCCTACGGCTATCACATCATCAAAGTGGAAGAGCGGGACGAGAATCGTCCGCTGGACACATATGTGCTTGAGCAGATGAAGGGCGAGGCGCTATCCAAGTGGCTGGAGGAGCAGCGCGCCACAGCGGTTATCGAGCGGTATCTCAAGTTCGAGAGCCCTGCGCCCACGATTGGCTAATAGGCGCTTGCGGTTAGGCCACCTCACGCTGTGCTTCCAGGACATCGGGTATGGCCTCGATCTTGGCCATGATGTTGCTGAGTTGGCCCAGATTGGCGACATCTAGCGTAACGCGGAGCGTGGCAGTGCGATCCGGGTGCGTAGTCACCTGGGCGGCACTGATGTTCACGTATTCAGCCGATACAATGGAGGCGATCTCGCTCAATAACCCGCTGCGATCCAGCGTCTCGATCCGAATCGTTACGGGATAGACTTGGCTGATGGGTCCCCAGGCGACATCAATCAGCCGCTCCGTCTCGGTGATGTTGCGGACATTCACGCAGTCCTTGCGATGTATCGTCACACCCCGTCCGCGCGTGATAAAGCCGACGATCGGGTCCGGCGGCACAGGGTTGCAGCAGGGAGCGAGGCGTGTTAGCAGGTTTCCCACCCCTTTGACCTCGATTCCGGATGAACTGCTGGTGACGGCGGACGCCGCGGGGATGATAGTGGCTCTGGACTTGGCCGCTTCGGCCATCGCCTTGTTGGCGATCTGTGGCGGTGTGATATCGCCGTAACCGATGGCAGCGAGGAAATCGTCTATGCGACCCTCATAGCCCATGAGCCGTGCGATCTCGTCGAATGGCATTTGCTCGAGGCCCAGGCGGCGCAGCTCCTTTTCCAGGATGACGCGCCCCTGTAGGATATTCTCTTCCCTTTGCTCACGGCGGAACCATTGCCGGATCTTTTGCTGGGCGCGGCTCGTGTTGACAAAGCCCAAACGCGGGTTCAGCCAGTCTCGGCTGGGGCCACCACGTTTGGCGGTCAATATCTCGACCCGATCGCCGTTCTGTAGCTGGTAGTTCAGCGCCACCAGGCTGTCATTGACCTTGGCCCCGCGACAGCGGTGTCCGATCTCGGTGTGGATATAGTAGGCAAAGTCAATGGGCGTGGCGCCCTTGGGCAGATCGATGATATCGCCTTTCGGGGTAAATACATAGACGCGATCCTGGAAGACATCGCTCTTGAGCGAATTGACAAAGTCCTGAGCATCCGCCACTTCGCGCTGCCACTCCAAGAGCTGACGCAGCCAGGCAATCTTGGCCTCGAATTCCAGGTCTTTCGGCGCGCCCTCTTTGTAGCGCCAGTGTGCGGCGATGCCATATTCGGCAATGCGGTGCATTTCCTCGGTCCGAATCTGAAACTCGACGATCTTGCCCTCCGGACCTAACACCGCCGTGTGCAGTGACTGGTACATGTTGTCTTTGGGCATGGCGATATAGTCATCGAATTCGCCTGGAATGGGCGGCCAGCGTGAATGGATGACGCCCAGCGCGGCATAGCAATCGCGGACTTCTGTGACCAATACGCGGATGCCAAAGAGATCGTAGATCCGCGCGAACTCGCGTCCCTTGCTCTGCATCTTGCGATAGATACTATAGATGTGTTTGGGGCGACCATAGACCGTCGCCTTGATGCCCTGCCCTTGCAGGAGCTCCTGCGCGCTCTGCACAACGCGATTGATATATTGCTCTCGCTCTGTGCGGCGCTCTGCCAGAAGCTCGGCGATCTGATGATAGGTATCCCAGTCCAGGTAGCGTAGCGCGAGATCCTCCAGCTCCCATTTGAGCTGCCAGATACCCAGGCGAGTGGCCAGAGGGGCAAAGATCTCCTCTGTCTCCTTCGCCATACGGATCTGCTGCTTGGGCGAGAGAGCCCAGAGGGTGCGCATGTTGTGCAGGCGATCCGCCAGTTTGATCAGGACTACTCGCACATCTTCGGCCATGGCGAGGAACATCTTGCGCAGGCTTTCCGCCTCTTCCTCTTCGCGGTTGCCCGCGCTCATCTCTGTGAGGCGTTCGAGTTTGGTAACGCCATCCACCAACTTGGCGACTTGGTCGCCAAACTCGCTGCGAATTCTGTCCAGCGAGATGTCGGTGTCCTCTGGCACATCGTGTAACAGCGCGGCAATCAGCGTTGGCATGTCCATATGGATATCAGCCAAGATGCCTGCTACCTCTAACGGGTGTATGATATAGGGGTCGCCCGAAGCACGCAATTGCCCCGCGTGCGCCTGCTGCGCCAGTTCGTAGGCGCGGCGCAGCGGTTCCTGACTGGCAGTCGGCGCGTATTCTTTGACCATTGCCGCGAGCTGTGCAAAGTCCATATCACGCTCTCCTTTGACTGTATAGTATAGCGTAGAACGAGTTGAAAAGCAACTAATCGCTGTGAACATGATGGATAATAGATACTCTACACTGCTCGCCTATCTGCAGGACCCAATAGCCGCTCTCTGGCGGATTCTGGCCTCACGCCGCCTGACGGTTGCCGTGGTATTGCTTCTGGCGCTCCTCATTTCTCTTTCGCTGGTCTTCCCCCAGCTTTCGCCGGCCGTGCGGAGCGATCCCATGGCGTATGGGCGATGGCTGGCAGCGTTACGCCAGCGCTATGGTGGGACAGCGGATATTGTGCGTCAGTTGGGGTTGACCGATCTGCGGGGATCTTGGCTCTCCCGGTTGCTCTTGGCTGTCATAGCGCTCGAACTTGTAACGGTCGTGGCCGAACAGCTTGGCGATTGGATACGGACGCGCCGCGACGATGCATGGTGGGAGGCCGAGCCACCCCGTCAGATTCGGCCACTACCGGCAGAGGTGCCCGAGTGTGAGCTGTTGCCCGCTCTGGGGGCACTGGTACAGGAGGAAGCACTCGAGCTATCTCTGAGCGAGGGAAGCCTACCCGCGGTTTTGCGTCGCCGTGCCTCCCGCAAGGCCCTCTGGCGCATCGTGCCTCATCTCGCCGCCCTTCTGTTCCTGGGAGGATTACTGGTGAACGAGCGGTGGGGCTGGCGAGAAGAGGATATCTCTCTGGGGCCTGGTCAGGCTTACAGCCTGGCGCATGGGGACGAGATCGTCGTCGTCAATGAACAGATGACGATCCAATCTGGGCACGATGGCACGCTGCAGGGATGGCAGACAGTGCTGCTGCTGCAACGGGATGGCCAGACTGTCGGCAAAGGGATTGTTGCGCCGACCCAGCCGCTCCGCTATGGGTGGCTGCTATTCACGCAGCCTGCGCTGGGGCCAGCCATTAGGCTGACGGCGCAGGACGAGCAAGGACAGCCATTGCTCGTGCAGACCTTGTCGGGGGCTGATGCGCTGGAACAGGCCAGCGTGTTGCGGTTCCGTGATCCTGGCGAGGAGGGGTATTTCGCCCTTCCCGCTCGAAATCTTACTTTTCGCCTGACTTATTATGAGCAATTGCCGCAGCAGGGGAAAAGCGGCCCAGTCTTTCACGTCCAGGCATATCGCGGTGGGCAAATGATGCCGATCTGGGAGGCGTTTCTGGACGAAAGCGCCACCTGGACACTGGACCGTATGACCCTGACAATGGGCCGGACATACTATGCACTGCTCACTATTGACTTTGCGCCTGGCAGGCCACTGGAGTTGTTGGGTATCTTGGGCGTCTTGACAGGCGTCATCGCGCTGCTGTGGCAGGCGCCTCGGGCCGCGGTGGTCTCTTTTGCCATGTGCAATGGCCGACTTCAATCGCTTCTCTACTATCTCGGTACGATGCCGGATGCAAACGCAGAGGAATGGTTCGTGCGGCTATGCACCAGGCTTGCACTGCGCTCTGATGCCGATATCCCTACCGTTTGCGAGAATGGCCGGAAAGTGTTATAATTGCTGTTTGCTTCTGCTGTCCCATATCAACAGCGGCAGGCTGGGTGAAAGGGCAGATGATTGCCGATCTACGGGAGCTGTACCGTTACCGTGAGCTGATCCGCAACCTGGTGGCGCGAGATCTCAAAGCGCGTTACAAGAACTCGATACTGGGTTTCTTCTGGTCTCTGGTGAACCCGCTTTTGATGATGATCGTCTTTAGCGTGGTGTTTGTGTACATGATGCCGAACGCCAATATCGCCCATTTCCCCATCTTTGCCCTCTGCGCCATTCTGCCGTGGAACTTTTTTACCTCCTCCATCATGGGGTCGGTTAACAGCATTGTCGGCAACGCACACCTGATCAAGAAGGTTTACTTTCCACGTGAAGTTCTGCCCATCTCGACGGTGATCGCCAACCTCGTCAACTTTATGCTGGCGTTGATCGTGCTCTTTGCCATGCTCTATATCGCCGGCATAGGCCTGACGCGCTGGGTGGTGCTCTTGCCGGTAGTTATCGTGGTGCAATTCATCTTTACGCTAGGTCTGGCCTTTATGCTCTCTACATTGAATGTTTTTTACCGGGATACGGGCATGATCATGGATGTCATCCTGCTGGCATGGTTCTTTCTGACACCGATCATGTACCCGATAGACATCCTGCCGCCAGAGAAGGTGGTCTTGGGGCTGACGTTGCCAGTGCAAAGGTTGACCTACATTCTGAATCCGATGGCCTCTCTCATCGCGTCGTATCGCTCGATCCTGTATGGCTCAATCCAGGGAGGGCCGCCCGGGCCGCCAGGGCTGGACTTTTTCATGCGCACTCTGTTGACTTCTGTAGTAGTATTGGCTCTGGGCTATGCGTTGTTTGCCCGATACCGTGACCGCTTTGGGGAGGAAGTGTGATGCCGGCCATCGTGCTGGATCACGTGTCCAAACGGTTTACGATGGAGCACGACCGCCCGCGCTCGCTGCAGGAAGTGGTGTTGAGCCTGGCGCAGCGGGGCCACAACCGACGACCGGAGACCTTCTGGGCGCTCAGGGATGTGTCGTTCACGGTGCGACAGGGCGAGGCGTGTGGCATCATCGGGGAGAATGGCTCTGGCAAGAGCACACTCCTGAAGCTCATCACTCGCATCCTGCAACCCACCGAAGGTACCATTCAGGTCAACGGTCGAATCGCCGCTCTCCTAGAGCTGGGCGCCGGCTTTCACCCCGATTTGACCGGGCGCGATAATATCTACCTGAATGGCTCGATCCTGGGCCTCAGTCGGCGCGAGATGCAGGAGCGTTTCGACGAGATCGTCTCGTTTGCCGAGCTGGAGCGCTTTATTGACGTGCCCCTGAAACACTATTCCTCTGGCATGCAAGTACGTCTGGGCTTTGCGATTGCCACGAGCGTTGACCCCGACATCCTCTTGATTGATGAGGTGTTGGCGGTGGGCGACGAGTCGTTTCAGCACAAGTGCCTCGCGCGCATTGACGAGTTTCGCGCTCAGCACAAGACGATCGTTTTCGTGTCGCACGATCTCGCCACCGTGAATCGTCTCTGCGATCGCGCTGTCTGGCTGGAAGATGGGATCGTGCGCGATCAGGGGTTGACCCGGCGTGTGATAGACTTTTATCTCGCCAGCGTTGAGGAGAAAGAGAAACGCCAACTGGCGGCGTCGCGTAGTTATAAAGAGACGGAGCCCACGGCCCCGCCGCCGAGCGTGCAGTCATCGCCATCCAGGGCGCCCGCGGCGGTTGAGCCGCCAGTGCCGGAGACCAAGTCGGAGGAGCCCACGCATTGGGGCAACGGCGAGATTCGCATTACCGATGTGCGGCTGATTGGCGAGGAAGGGGAGCACAAGCATCTCTTTCGGTGCGGCGAGCCCATGACCATCGAGATACACTACGAGGCGTTTCGCCATGCCAGCGATGTCGTCTTTGGCGTCGGCATCTATCGCAGCGATGGGCTGTTCTGCTACGGCACAAACACCGACATCGAGAAACTGCCGCTGTCCCTCTCACCTGGAAAGGGCATGATCCAGGTCGAGTTCGCACGGTTTGCATTTATCGAGGGCGCCTACTCGCTCGATGTTGCCATCCACACGAGCAAGGGCCTTGCGTACGACTACTATCGCTCCTACCATGTCTTTGCCGTTCGCTCCTCCTGGAAGGATATGGGCGTGTTCCGACCGGAGCATCGCTGGATCATGGGCGACGTTATCCACGCGATCAGCGAGAAGGCCGTTGCGCCCGATGCTCCCACCATCGGCCAGTGAGACGATGGCTCTCCGTCTCCACATGCGGATGGGGTATGAGGGCATGAACAGCCAGCGGGAGCCCGAGCGATTTGGCGCGCTCCTGTCTGGTATGCGCGCCCTTCCGCCTCGCCAGACGGCTTGCCTCGTGTTCCTGTTGTCTTTCCTCTGCTTTATGGCGTTGACCCCTTGGGTACATCGGCGATGGGTGCCAAGCGGCGATCAGCCGCACTATTTGCTGGCGACGCACAGCCTGCTGATTGACCACGATGCCGATCTGCGCAACAACTATCTCCAGCAGGACTATGCGGTGTATTATCCTGCGGATTGGCTCGACCCGCATGTGAAAAAGACGACCAGCGGCCGGTGGTATCCGCTCCATGACATGGCGCTCTCCATCCTTATGGTGCCGGCCTATGCCGTGGGGGGACATCTCGGCGTGATTTACTTCCTCAACCTCATTGCCGCACTCGTCGCAGCGAACACATGGGGGCTGGCCTACGAGCTGACTTCTCGGCGCGGCGCGGCGTGGATTGCCTGGCTGGCGGCGACCTTTACTATTCCTCTGCTGCCGTATGCGTTCCTGGTCTATCCTGAAATGCCCGCTGCGCTTTTCGTTCTCTGGGTGGTCAGAACCCTGCTCCACACGGTGGCCACTCCCCCCTGGCGGTGGATGGTAGTGGGTCTGGCGTTGGTGATGCTGCCGTGGCTGGTGGTGCGTTTTGCGCCGATCGCCGTGGTGCTGTTTCTATTAGTGGTGATTCGTGCCTGGGTTAGGCGCGACCTGTCCGCTCGACACTGGGCCGCGCTGGGGATCGGGATGGCCTTGATGCTGCTGCTGGCCCTTCTGTTCAGCGCGCTTTTCTTCCAGGACAGTCTCGCCTCGCTCGGCTCATCTCTCGATCGGGGCGCAAATACGGTCCTGCGCAGGCTGGATGTCATGAATCACCTAGATAGCTTTCTGGGGTGGCTTCTCGATCAGCGCATCGGCCTCTGGAGTCTGGCCCCAGTCTATCTTTTCGCCCTGCCCGGCCTCCTGTTGCTCTGGCGGCGGCACCGCTGGGCTGCATTGGTGTTGGGCGGCCTGCTGCTGGTGCAGCATCTGAGCTTGGGCTTTACCAAGTTCGTGATGCGAGGTGGCATCCCGCCGCGCTACCTGATCGTCGTGCTTCCCGTGGCAGCAGCGCTGCTGGCGGTTGTCTGGAGTGAGGTGCGCGCCTGGGGTGTACGCGCCATCGGCGGCATCTTCCTGGCGCTATCGTTGCTCAATGCCGCGCTGGTGATGGCGAATCCGCTGCGAGCCGAATTTGGGCCATACGACGAGTCGCATCTCCTGCGCCTCTATAGCGACGTAACGCATCTCGACCTGAACCGCGCCTTGCCGCTCTTTATCAGCGATATGCGCTACAAAGACCCGGGGTGGGATGATCGCGCCGAGGATGATCAGGAAGTGGCAACCTACACTTTTGGCGGCTTTAGCCCGGCGCTCTCGCCGGTGGGCCGCGTGGTGCCGGATGATGCGGCGACAGCGGGCGTCGCGACAGGGATCGAGGCGGGCGTCAAGGGAATCGGTTTCGCGGGGCCGCAGGGGTCGTTTCCTGCAGGGTCATACACCTTGATCTACCGCTTACGGACGGAAGGTTCGTCCGCCCCCGACGTACCGCTGGCGGTGGCGCGGGTGGAGATCGTCGGGCAGCCGCCGGTGGAACGGGAGATCGCGGCGCGCGACTTGCAGCCGCTGGGCACATTCCGGCAGGTGTCGTTCCCATTTAGCCTCGATGCGCGGCGCGAGGTGACGTGTACGTTGGCGACTACCGGCGCGAGCGCGTTGGCGGTTGACTGGGCGGGGGTGGACTTTGCCGCGCCATGGCGGGCCAGGCTGCTGGCGCTTGGCTGGGCCGGGGTTGCGTTGGCTCTTGCGATATGGGTGCGGGCGAAGGGCTCGAGCGCTCCTGTCCCACAGCCCGCAATATCACATGAAGATGAGTCACTACGAGGCGCGTATGGCATGGCGGCATATCGGATCGGGCTGACGTTGCTGTTGCTCGCCGCCGGCGGCCTAGTCTATCGGCAGTGGTCTCTGCTGCGCGGGCCGCGCACCTATCAGGCGGAACGTCTCCACCGGCTTGTCGGCCAGGTCGTTGCCGATTCAGCGGCGGCGAGCCAGCAGGCAGTGCGCAGGGCAGCACAGGAACCGGCGGGATTCCTGGCTTTTGGGCCGTACGAGCTCTTTGACCCGGGTGGCTACCAGGCATGCTTTCGGTTGAGGAGCGCAGCATCGGCGATGGATGCAGAGATGGCCATCGTGGACATCGCTGCGCAAGCGGGCAAAGTGATCGTGGCGCGCCGCGCGGTGCGGGCTGCCGATCTCGCGGATTCGGATAATTATCATGATATCTGCGTGCCTTTTATGAATACGGCTCAGCAGCGCCTGGAGTTCCGCGTTTATTCGGCAGCGGCAAGCGATGTGTGGTTTGACCAGGTGCATGTTTCCCGCTATCCTTGACATGGCGACCATTGATGGGAACGCCTGTAACCTGAGTATGGAGCGGGCAGTTGATGGGTAGCGCGCGCAAAGAGCTCCTTCAGCCAGCCCTCGTGCGTCATCTCTCCGCGTGGGGCGCATTCGCTCTTGTCTTGGCGGTGGCGCTGACTATCCAGGTCTGGGCGGCGCTGCAAGGCGCGGCGAATCTGGAGAGCGATGAGGCCACGGTCGGATTGATGGTGCGACATGTCCTGCAAGGCGAGCCAGTGCCGGTGTATATGTGGGGGCAAGGCTATCTCGGCAGCCTGGACGCGCTCCTGTCGGTGCCTTTCTTTTACCTGATGGGAAGCAGTGTGCTGGCACTGCGCATGAGCTCGCTGCTCATGTTTGGCCTCCTCCTCGCTTTGCAGGCCGCGTTGGTGAGTCGCTGGTGGGGAAGGCGCGTCGCGCTGCTCACTCTATTGGTGCTCGCCTTTCCCGGCTGGGGAATGTTGATCTACACATACCGTGTAACCTTCGGGGTGCTGCCCGTCCTGGGGACGCTGCTCCTTCTGCTCGTGCAGGGGCATCCTGCACGACCTGCCACCCGGATCATGCACGCTCTGTTGGTGGGCCTCGTGGTAGGGCTGGGTGTCTGGACCCACACCCTGTTTCTGACCTATCTCTTGCCACCGATCATCGTGTACTTGTTGCATAGTGCAGAGTGGCGAACGCTACACGCTCGCCTTACGCTAGTGCCCCGCAGCGGGGCGGTGCTGGCGCTGGGCATGGGTGTGCTTCTGGTGCTGGCCTTCTTTGCGGCAGGATGTGAGCCGCAAACCTCTTTCCTGGCAGTGCAGCAAGTGGCACGTCTGGCGCTCGTGGCCTTGGCGGGCGCGGGCAGCTTGGCGCTCTGGGCCGTCAGCGCGCGGCGGCGACAGCTAGTGGTTCTCGCGAGCAGCTTTGGCCTTGGGCTGATCATCGGGAATTTCCCGCAGTGGCGGCTCTGGTTAGTGGAGGGGATCGCGCCGACGACGGCGATCCTGCCTTCTTGCCCGACGGGCGCGTTGACGCGTGCGGGGCTGGTAATAACCGGCCTGCTGCCAGCCATGTGGGGCGTGTCATCCCCGCCTGGTGGTGGCGGCGGCCAGGGGACCCTGCTCGCCATACCGGTCATCCTGCTGGTCTTGGCGGCGTTGCTAGCGTTTGCCTGGCGCGAGCGAGGGACGCTCCGGTCGCTCCTGACGCTCTGTCCCTTGTCTTCATCCGAACGAGAACCGGCTCTGCTGGCATTGCTCCTGATGTTGCCGGTTGCCGTTGCCATCCTGGGGAGTAACACGCATGATGTTGCCCATGTGCGCTATTTGCTGGCGACATGGCAGGCGAGCGCAGTGATCTTGGCGCTCTTCGCCGATCGCCTGATCAGCCGTTTCGGAGCCGTTGTCCTGGTGCTGGGTGTGTTCTGGGTGTGCCAGGTGGGGCTGAGAAATATCGGCGAGGTCAAGCGTTTGTGGGATGCCGACGCTGCATGCCACTCCCCGCAGGCGTTGGCGGCGTTGGAGGCATACCTATCGCAGCGGGGCGTTCGCGGCGGGTTTGCGGATTACTGGATTTCGTTTATGCTGGACTTTCTGATGCAGGAGCGGTTTGTCTTTGCGTCGTATAATGCGGACCGTTACCTGCCATACCGGATGGAGGCCGCGGCGCTGCCAGTGCAGGCGTGGCTCTTTGTGCCCGGGCTGATCCCGCTGGAAGCGACCACGGTGGATGACATCATCCGCGAGCTACAGGCCGAGCGAAGCGAGAAGCCAGCCTGCTATCCGGCGCGGGCAGGACCAACATACCCGCTCTTCTTCCGTTGGCTGCCGCGAATGACGGTGTTGGAGCGGCGTCTCGTCGCGAATTGGGACGTGTGGCTGCTGCGTAATGAGCGGGCATGGCCGCCGACCTATGAGGAGGGGGAACTCCTTCACCTCACGGGCCGTCTTGTTTCCGACCCCGCTGCTTCTGGAGGGGTTGCCAGAAAAGGGACAGCTGCTGCCGACAGGGCAGATTGGCTGGCGTATGGGCCATACGAGTTGTTCTTTCCGGGGCGTTATCAGGCGTGCTTCCGCTTGCGGGCGGATTCGCATCCACCAGAGGTGGCGCTGTGCACACTCGATGTCTCGGCAGGTGAAGGCGTCGAGACCCTGGCGCTGCGCGAGGTGACAGCAGCAGATCTGCCGAGTAGCAGCGGTTATCGCGATATCTGTCTCCCCTTCGAAAACCGGTTTCTGCAACCGCTGGAGTTCCGCGTACACTATGCGGGGATCGGTGACCTCTGGCTCGACCTGGTCCGAGTCGAGCTAGCGCCGTGAGCGCGCTGCAGGACAATACGGGGGAGCGATCGGGGCTGGGATGAGGATTCTGTTTATCAACAATGGATTTCCGCCGGAATACATCGGGGGCGCAGAGATCAGCGCCTTCTATTCGGCGTATGGCTTGCGCGCGCGAGGACACGACTGCTCCGTGCTGGTGGTACACGCGCGGCAGCCTACTGCGGCAGAACAGGATTACGTGTTCAAGGGTATCCCGGTGCACAAGGTCATTTAC
Source organism: Chloroflexota bacterium (assembly GCA_019873665.1). GTDB lineage: Bacteria > Chloroflexota > Anaerolineae > JAAYEA01 > JAAYEA01 > JAIOAV01. Next base: position 1,992 of record JAIOAV010000017.1, on the reverse strand, counting down.
GACCATCGCGCGGCGAGTGCCTGGGAGCAGCTCTATGAGCCGGCGGTATACCATGCCGTCCGCACGTATCTGGAACAGGCGCGCCCGGAACTGGTGCACGTGCACAATGTGTCTGGCATGTCGCTGGCGCCCTTTCTGGCGTGTCGGCATCTTGGCGTACCAACCGTCGTAACGCTACACGACTACTGGATGATATGTCCAAACAACATGCTGCTAAAGGCGGATCTCTCCTTGTGCGATCCGACGGACGCGCCGAACTGGTGCAGAGACTGCTACCGCCGCTATGATTTTTGGGGCGCGGTGCCGTTTCGACGGCAGGTGATCCGCTGGTTCACGCAGGATGTGCGTCTGTTCATCTCCCCTAGCCAGCGCCTTGTGGAACTCCACGCTGCAGCGGGCTATGATCCGGCGCGCTTTCGCGTGCTCAAGTCGGGAATTGATCTGGGTTTGTTCCAGTTGCCGACCTCGCCGGCGGTGCAGGAGATGATCCGCGAGAATCTCGGGTATAGCACGGCGCTCTTTGCCGGGCATATCGTGGAAATCAAGGGTCTGGAGGTGTTAGCGGAGGCGCTGCCGCTCTTGCGGCGAGGCGTTCCCGACTTTCGCCTTCTGGTGGCCGGGGCGGGAGATCAACATCTGCTCGATCGCTTGCAGGGAGCCGCGCCGGGTGCCGTCTGTCTGCTGGGCAAGCTGCCATTCTACGAACTGCGCGCGATCTATACGGCGGCCAAATTGACCCTGGTGCCGTCTATCTGGTATGATAACTCGCCTATCGTCATCTATGAAAGCCTGCTCATGGGGACGCCAGTGCTCGGCGCGCGGATTGGCGGCATCCCGGAGCTGGTGCGGGAGGGGGAGACCGGCTATCTGTTCACGCCTGGCGACGCGCATGATCTTGTCGCCAAGGCGGTGGCGCACTTTGCGCGGCCCGCGCCAGAGCGGCGACGGATGCACCGACGCTGTCTGGAGTACGCTCACGAGAACCTGACGCTGGCGCAGCACATGGACCGCTTGCTCGGCATCTACGAGGAGGTCCTGGCTGCATAATGCGCTCGGCGCAGGCGGTGGCACACCGTGCGATTTGCCGGTTGTGCTATAATGCGGTTGTTTCGCTCTGAATGGAGATCCGCGCGGGAGGTATTGGCCTGGAGGCGCTGCGTATCTTGCATGTAACCCATCAGTACCGCCCGGCGCTTGGCGGCTCTGAGCAGCATGTGATTCAAGTATCGGAGGAACTGGCGCGGCGCGGCCATCGCGTGGATATCTACACCACGCGGTCGCTGGACTATCGCACCTGGCGCAACGAGCTGCCGCCGCGGGAAGAGATCGCAGGGGTGAGCGTCCGGCGATTCGCCAGCCTGGAGCGAGGAGCGCGTACGTATCGCGCTCTGGAGTTTGCCTACGGGCGTTATCAGACGCGGCGGTCGGCGTTATATGAGCCGGTTATCCTGTGGGGAAATGGGCCGATCTCACCTGGCCTGTTTTTGAATGTGCTGTGGCGTGCCGCCGCGTATGATGTGGTGCACGTGAACACGCTGCCATACGCGCACGTCTGGTATACGGCAGTGGCTGCCACCGCGCGCCGCGCGCCTCTGGTAATCACGCCTTTTCTACATATAGATCAGACGGGGATCTTTGACGTCGCGTGCTACAACGCGGCGCTGCGTCGCGCCGATGTGGTGATGGCCATGACAGGCGTCGAGCGCGACTATATGGTATCTCGGGGCGTGGACCCGGCACGCATCCGCATCGGCGGCGTCGGCGTGCGGCCGCCCGAGCTCATGCCGGCCGAGAGGGGCTGCTGGAGATCGCGCTTTGACATCCCGGCGGACGCTTTCGCTATCCTCTTTCTCGCGCGCCGCACCTCCTACAAGGGTTTGGATATCGTGCTGGAAGCCTTTGCCCAGTTGCGGCGGGAGGATCAGCGCAGTGTGTTGCTCCTGGCGGGGCCAGAGACAGAGGAGTGGGAGCCGTTGCGTCAGCGATACCAGG
>JAIOAV010000016.1 GCA_019873665.1 Chloroflexota bacterium | reverse complement strand
CTTCTATGTTGCTTACGCGATCTCGCCGACATCTCACGCTGTAGCCATCCTCAAAGCGCCCTTCACCACCTCTCAGATCATGCCGGGGCGCGATTCATATCCACTGGTCGGCGCTTATGGCCTGGCCTTTGATCCCGTGGCCGATCATCTCTATGTGATGAATGGCGTGGCTTGGCTGGCGTTGCAGCCGGAAAGCGGCCAACTCCTGTACACGGTCCAGGCGGAAACCGGAGTAATGTATCCCGATCTGGTCGTGGATCGGATCGGGCAGACCATTATTGTCGTCGATCGGGAGCGCGCCTCGCTGGAAATCTGGCGATCCCTCCCCTAGAGAAAAAGCGATGACGGTTGTAGATCAGATCAAAGAAAGGGTGGACATCGTCGAACTGGTATCGCAGTACGTCCCGCTGAGAAAGGTGGGGCGAAACTACCAGGGCCTCTGTCCATTTCATATCGAAAAGACCCCCTCCTTTGTCGTCTTTCCCGATTCGCAAAGCTGGCATTGCTTTGGCGCATGCGGAACCGGTGGCGACGTCCTGAGCTTTGTCATGCGGCGCGAAAACCTGACTTTCCCGGAGGCGTTGCAGCGCCTCGCACAGCGGGCCGGCATCAGCCTGCGCCCACCCAGCGAGAGAGAGGCGGCAGCCGATCGCGCCAAACAGCTTGTCCTGGAGATCAACGAAGCCGCCGCCGCCTATTTCCATCGCCTGCTGCTGGAATCCAGTGAAGGCGAAAGGGCACGCGCCTACCTGGCGCGGCGTGGTATCAGCCAGCAGACGATCCAGGCCTTCCAGTTGGGATACGCGTTGGACGACTGGCACGCCACAGAGCAGCACCTGACCTCACGCGGCTATCAGGCGGCAGATCTCGTCGCGGCTGGTCTGCTCATCGAGCGCGATACCGGCGGGAACTACGACCGCTTCCGCGGGCGCTTGATCTTTCCCATCCGTGACATGCGCGGTCGCGTCATCGGCTTTGGCGGTCGCGTCCTGGACGATAGCCTGCCCAAGTATCTGAACTCGCCGCAGACCGTCGTATTTGACAAAAGCAGCCTCCTGTATGGAATTGACCTAGCGCGAGATGCCATCCGCGAGCAGGGTCTGGCGATCATCGTCGAAGGATACATGGATGTGCTGATGGCACATCAGTACGGCCTCAAGAACGTTGTGGCGTCGCTCGGGACAGCGCTGACGGCGGAGCACCTGAGCGTGCTCAAGAGGCTGACCAAGCGAATCGCGCTGGCGCTGGATGCTGACGCAGCCGGCGACAAGGGCACACTGCGCGGCCTAGAGACGGCGCAACAGGTCATGGACAGCCACGTCATCCCGATACCGACGTGGAAGGGACTGGTGCAATACGAGACGCAACTCGACGCCGAGCTGCGCATCATCACGCTGCCCCCGGGCAAGGACCCCGACGAGGTGATACGCGAGGATCGGGTCGCATGGGAGAGGCTGGTGCAAGAGGCGCTCCCGGTCGTCGCTTACTATTTCCGCGCCATGACCGCAGATCTCGACCTGCAATCGCCCAAAGGCAAAGCGGAGGCAGTCAACCGCCTGCAGCCGGTGATCGCCGCCATTGGCAATCCCGCGGAACGAGCACACTATATTCAAGAGCTGGCGCGCCTGGTCAAGGTTGACGAGCGGACGCTGGCGGCGACGATCCACAAGACAGAGCGCCCGCGTGCGACATCACCGGCGCGAAAGGAAGGGCGGTTTTCAGGATTTCCAGGCCTAAATCTAGGTGTGGAAAAGTATCTGCTCTTTCTCCTGATGCACCGGCCCAGCCTCCTCCACACGACGGACTCGGTCCTCGCGCGGCTGGCGCTAGAGCCGCTACAACGGGCCGACTTTGGACCACCGGAATATCAGGAGATCTTTGCGTTACTGGCCACACGGACAACGGACGAGTCGTTCTCGATCGCAGACATGCAGGCTTATACCGAGTCGTCGGAGGGCGATCTTTATCGCGAGTGGCAGGAGTTCCAAGCACACATCGCCATGTTGCCAGAGCCTAACCTGCCCATAGACGCCAGCCGGTGTGCGATCTTGCTGCGCAAGTTGCGCCTGGAGGAACGGCTGGTAGAATTGCGGTATCTCAGCGAAGATGCGCAACGCGATGGCGATGCCGAAGCGACGACACGCTGGATGTCTCTCATTACGCACTGCATTCAACAAAGGGCGCGCCTGGATGACGCCCTGAGCAAACTGACGTTATTAGGCTACCGACAGCGCGAAGCCCCTGTGCCCCCCTAATGGATAGCGCAGGAGCTGAATGCTCGTCGTGTCCCTTGTCCTAGAGCAATTGAGCCTCGGAGGCGCGGTGCAGGACTCGAGCGGAAGGATGTAGACAGATGGTGGATGGGATACAGGCAGCCCCGGAGAGCAAGCTGCCAAGCGAAGCCACATACCTCGACGACCTTGAGTTGGAGGAGGAAGAGCTGACCGAGGAGCAGGAGGCGGCGATAGAGCTTCTCCTCGCCAAGGGGATCCGGCAAAAGTTCATCACCCAGCGCGACATCATGGCTGTCTTTGTAGATATCGAGCCAGATGCCCCGGAACTGAACGCCTTGTACAGCGCGTTTCTCGAGATGGGGATCGCCATTCTCGAAACCGAGGATGGGGAAGGGGATCAACGCGCCTCAGACTCCATGACAACGCAGCCATCACTCGCGCCCGCCGGACGCGACAGCCTAGATGACCCCGTCCGCATGTACCTGCGCGAGATCGGCCGCGTGCCGTTGCTGACGCCAGCGGAAGAGAACCGCCTATCGGAGACGATCATGCGCGGACTGATCTCGATGGAGCAGCTCGATCGCGATGACCTGGACATAGAGCAACGCAGCATCTTGGAGCTGGACAGCCAGCAGGGCGAGGTGGCTCAACGACGTCTCGCCGAGGCCAACCTGCGCCTGGTAGTCAGCGTCGCCAAGCGCTATGTCGGGCGCGGCATGTCGTTCCTGGACCTCATCCAGGAAGGGAATGTGGGACTCCTGCGCGCTGTCAAGAAATTCGATCATCGCAAGGGCTTCAAATTCAGCACTTATGCGACGTGGTGGATCCGTCAGGCGATCAGCCGGGCACTGGCGGATCAGGCGCGCACGATCCGCGTCCCTGTCCATATGGTCGAGTCCATCAATCGCCTGATGCGCGTCTCCCGCGAGCTATATCAGGAGTTGGGCCGCGAAGCAACAGCCGAGGAACTGGCGCTGCAGATGGATATCCTCTCTACGGCCGACCAGCAAGCGATCCGCGCAGCAAGGGCAGAAAGCAAGCCGCTGGACGCAGATCTGCGCGGCAGACTGGCCAAGGCGATCGTCAAGGTAAGTCGGCTGGCGCATATCGCGCAGGAGCCGATGTCGCTAGAGACGCCGCTTGGCGCGGATGACAACAACTCATTGGGAGACTTTATCGAAGACGAGTCGGTGATCGGGCCTGCAGACGCTGCCACGCTGCAACTCCTCCGTGAGGAGATGGATCAAATCCTCAACTCGCTGACGCGCCGGGAGCGACTTGTCCTCAAACTGCGTTACGGGCTGGAAGATGGCCGGGCGCGCACGCTGGAAGAGGTCGGCGAAAAGTTCGGCGTAACCCGCGAGCGCGTGCGGCAGATCGAGTCCAGGGCGCTGCAGAAGCTGCGGCATCCCACACGCAGCCGCAAGCTGAAGGATTACCTCTAGCTTCCTCCGCCACCGCGTCCGTTGCCCTAGCGCATTTCGTCTCCACCCGGCTGTGATAACCTTCTGGCCGCACGCTTCCCCAAGATGTCTGCCGTAAGAAATGCGTTAAAACGCTTGACAAGGGCGCGGGATCATGCTATATTGCTGACAGGGACGTACCCCTCCCCCATGGGGAGGGGTACAGGGAGATAAAAATGCGCGAAGCAGAGAAAAAAGACATCTTGCAGCGACTCAAAGCCATTGAAGGACACCTGCGTGGGATCCAGCGCATGGTGGAAGAGGATCGCTATTGTGTTGACATCCTAAAACAGACGCGGGCGGTGCAAAAGGCCCTGCAGAAGGTAGACGCAACCATCCTGGAGAATCATCTACAGACATGCGTCACCCGCGCGCTGCGCAGCGAGAACGAAGAGGAGCGCACGTGCGTCATCGAGGAGCTCATGGATGTCTATCATCTCATCGATCGCATTTAGCAACAAGGAGCGAGCCATGACCAAGACCTTTTTCGTGCCAGCGATTTCCTGCCAGCACTGCGTGATGACCATCAAACGAGAGCTGAGCGCGATCTCGGGCGTCGGCAAAGTGGAGGGAGATCCGCAGACCAAACAGGTGACTGTAACTCTGTCGTCGGAGGATCTCTTGCCCAAGGTTAAGGAGCTGATGACAGAGATCGGCTATCCGATCGCCAAAGAAGTCTGAGAAACGCGGCGAGCGGGAAGCGCACCGTTTCCTGCTCGCCCGCTGCCTGTAGAATAAGAAAGGTGGTGGCACGATGGCCACCAAAGAGATAACCTTGCCGGTGATCGGCATGACCTGCGCCTCGTGCGTGGCGACGGTGGAGCGAACGCTACGCCGGACGCCAGGGGTCATCGAGGCGAACGTCAATTTCGCGAACGAGAGAGCGACGATCCTCTACGATCCTGCCGCAACGGATGGCCAGTGTCTGGTGGATGTCATCCGCGAGGCGGGATATGAGGTGCCTTCTGCCAAGACGATGCTGAGAGTTGTCGGCATGACGTGCGCGTCTTGCGTGGCAACTGTGGAGCGTGCCCTGCGCCGCCACCCGGCAGTAGTGTGCGCCAATGTGAATTTCGCCAACGAGACGGCGTCTGTCGTTTATCTGCCGGATCGGGTCAGCGTGGACGAGCTGCGCCGGGTCATCCGCGATGCCGGCTATGATGTCCTGGAAGACGCCGGAGAGGCCGGCGAATCGGGCATGGATCGCGAGCAAATGGCGCGGCAGCAAGAGATCAGCCAGTTGCGCGTCAAGCTGATCGTCAGTCTGGCCGTGGCTGTGGTGGTGATGATCGGCAGCATGCCGCACTTGTTCCCTTTCCTGCGGCATACTCCGCACCAGACGATGTTTTACATCCTCTTTGCGCTGGCCACACCGATCCAGTTCTGGGCCGGTTGGCAGTTCTATCGGCCCGCCTGGGCGGCAGCCAAACATCTCACTGCCAACATGGACACGCTGATCGCGGTGGGCACGACGGCGGCGTACCTCTATAGCGTGGGGGTCACCTTTTTCCCGGGCTTTTTCACGGGCGCGGGCCTGGAGCCGCACGTCTATTATGACACAGCGGTAACGATCATCGCGCTGATCCTGCTGGGACGCTATCTGGAGGCGCGAGCCAAGGGGCGCACCAGCGAGGCGATCCGGCGTCTGATCGGACTACAGCCCAAGACGGCACGCGTGATCCGCAACGACACTGAACTGGATATCCCCATTGCAGAGGTAGTCGTTGGCGACATCGTCGTCGTGCGGCCCGGTGACAGGATTCCGGTGGATGGCGTGGTGCGCGAGGGGCACTCCTCGGTGGACGAATCCATGATCACCGGCGAAAGCCTGCCCGTCGAAAAAACCGTCGGCAGCGAGGTGATCGGCGGCACAATCAACCGCACCGGCGCTTTTCGCTTTGTTGCCACCAAGGTCGGTCGCGATACGGCATTGGCGCAGATCATTCGCCTGGTGGAAGAAGCGCAAGGCTCCAAAGCGCCAATCCAGCGGCTGGCGGATCAGGTGGCCGCGGTGTTTGTGCCGGTAGTGATCGGCATTGCGTTAGTTACCTTTGCCATCTGGATGCTTGTGGGGCCGCAGCCCCGCTTTACTTTCGCGTTGGTCAACTTTGTGGCGGTGTTGATCATCGCCTGCCCCTGCTCGTTGGGGTTGGCCACTCCTACAGCGATCATGGTAGGCACAGGTCGCGGCGCAGAGAATGGCATCCTCATCCGCGGGGCTGAAGCGCTGGAAAAGGCGCACAGCGTGCAGGCCATCGTGCTGGACAAGACCGGCACGTTGACCCAGGGCAAGCCGACGGTGACCGATCTTCTGGTCGCCGAGGACCATGCCGCTGCCGATGTGCTGCGGCTCGCTGCCTCACTGGAGAAGGGAAGCGAGCACCCGCTGGCCGAGGCGATCGTGCAGCACGCTGCAACGCAAGGGGTCGAGCTTGTCATGCCGACTGACTTTGAGGCGCTTCCCGGACACGGTGTCGTCGGGCTGGTCGAGGGCCATCAGGTAATGCTCGGCAATATCAAGCTGATGGAGGAGCAGGAGATCCCCACGGCCGGTTGGGCAGAACGGGCGGCGGCGCTTTCCGATACCGGCAAGACGCCGATGTTCGTGGCAGTGGACGGCCAGGTGATAGGCATCATCGCCGTGGCCGACACGCTCAAGCCAAACTCGCAGCGTGCCGTGGCCAGGCTGCACGAGATGGGCCTACAGGTCCTGATGATTACAGGCGACAACCGCCGTACCGCCGAAGCGATCGCCCGCCAAGCGGGCATTGACCGCGTTCTGGCGGAGGTTTTGCCGGAGGACAAAGCGAACCAGATCAAGCGCCTGCAAAACGAGGGCCTGATCGTGGCAATGGTGGGCGATGGCATCAACGATGCACCGGCGCTAGCGCAGGCTGACGTCGGCATCGCCATCGGCACCGGCACAGATGTGGCGATTGAAGCAGCGGATATCACACTGATCAGCGGCGATTTGAGCGGCATCGTTACAGCGATCGGCCTGTCCAAAGCCACCATGCGCACGATTCGCGGCAACCTCTTCTGGGCGTTTGCCTACAATGTGCTAGGGATTCCGATCGCCGCCGGCGTGCTCTATCCTTTCTTTGGCCTGCTGCTCAATCCAGCGATTGCTGCCGGTGCGATGGCATTCAGCTCGATATTCGTCGTGACCAACAGCCTCCGTCTGCGCGGCTTCAAAGCAACATCTGCCTGAGCCTTGACCCAACCCGCATATCACGGCCCCGCCGAACGAGAGAGGGAAGATGGCTATTGAGGATGAGATCACCGGCGAGATGGCGCAAAAAGCCGCCCGCGTCCATGAGGCGCTTATCGCGGCGTACGGCGAGCGAGCTTGGGTCTCGCGCCTTCCGCCGGTGGACGAGCTGATCGGCACCATCCTATCGCAGAACACCAGCGATGTGAACTCGGGCCGTGCGTTCGAGCTGCTCCGCAAACACTATCCTTCCTGGCAGGACGTGATCGAAGCGCCGGTTACGGAAGTGGCCGAAACCATACGATCTGCAGGGCTATCGGAGATCAAGGCACCACGCATCCAGAACGCGCTGCGCGCCATTCGAGAGACATGCGGCTCATTTGACCTGAGCTCTCTCCGCGAGTTGCCGGTGGATGAGGCACGCGCGTGGCTGACCTCCCTGCATGGCGTGGGGCCGAAAACCGCTTCGGTCGTACTCCTCTTTTCCCTGAAGATGCCGGCGATGCCGGTGGACACGCACGTGCACCGTGTCAGTCTGCGGTTGGGGCTGGTCCCGCCCAAGACCTCTGCGCCCAAGACGAGCGAGATGCTAGAGGCGATGTTGTCAGCGGAGGACTATTACACCTTTCACCTGAACATGATCGAACATGGACGGCAGGTGTGCAAAGCGCGCCATCCCCGGCATGACGCCTGCACTTTGGCCCCCTTGTGCGACTATTACCAACGAGAGGTGCAGGCCCTGCGCGGTTGACCAGGTATCAGGCAGTGGCCGGGAACCCGGCGGTCGAGGCGTGCGCCGCGAGCACACGATCATACAAAGCCACCACGCGCTCGGCAACGCTCTCCCAGGTGAAAGAACGCGCTGCTACCAGCGCCTGTTGGCCCAGCCGATCGCGGAGCGCGGGGTTTGCCAGGATCAGTTCAAGCTTGGCAGCAAGCGCTTTCGCGTCTCCCTCCGGCACCAAAAAGCCGGTAACGCCATCCTGCACGGTGAACATCAACCCCCCGACGCGAGAAGCGATCACCGGCGTGCCGCAGGCCATCGCCTCCAGCGCCACCATGCCAAAGGACTCGTAGCGCGACGGCATCACACACGCTTCCGCCGCCGAGTAGTAATAGGCGAGAGTATCCTGCGCGCGCGACCCCAGAAAGACGACGAGATCGGAGAGATCGAACCGCGCCTTGAGATCGTCCAGGCAGTCGGCGTTATTCATGGCTTCGCTGGCGCTCTCGGCATCGCCACCGATCACGGCAAGGCAAACATGTCTCGCCGCGTCGTGACTGCGATGCGCGAGCTCGCAGATCGCCTCTAGCAGCGTATCCAGGCCCTTGACCGGATCGAGGCGGCCCACAAAGAGAATCATCTTGCGGTCGGCAATGGGGCCGCCGAGATACGCTTTGGCCTCCTGGCGCGGAATCGGGTGGAACATGTCGAGATCAACGCCACACGGGATGACGCTGATCTTGGCTGCATCGGCCTCATAAAGCCCAAGCATCTGCTCCTTATCCAGCGGTGTGGCTGCGACGATATGATCGGCAAAGCACATGATCTCCTGCTCCACCTCTTCGCGGACATCCACTTCACGCTCGGCGACCGTGCGCGCCACCGCGTCTTTCATGCGCCCGAGGGTGTGGAACATGTGCACGATCGGCACATCCCAGTCGCGCGCCAGCTCTCTAGCCACCCAGCCAGAAAGCCAGTAGTGGCTGTGGATGAGATCGTAGACGGCGCCATCCTCCGCGACAAAGTGTCGCAACCTGGCAACGAACTCCGGCAGATGGTTATACACCTCGCCCTTGGGATACGGGCGGATCGGCCCCGCCGGGAGGTGGATGATGCGCACTCCGGGCCAGATCTCTTTTACATACGGCGCTTCTGGGTCTTGCTGCCGCGTGTAGATGTCCACCAGCACACCCCGCCTGCCCAGTTGGCGACAAAGCTCTCGCACATAGACGTTCATGCCCCCGGTCTCTTTACCACCGAGGGCAGCCAGAGGACAGGTATGCACACTCAGCATCGCGATACGCAAAGTCATATCCCTCTTCGATGTTTTCAAAGGTCAACGCGCCAACTTTTCCTCGTAAATCTGCATCAGACAGGTTGCCAGCTTGTCCGGATCATGTCGCCAGATGTTCTCCTCGCTGACCAGGTCGCGCAAAAAGACGCGGTCCTTATACTTGGCATCGTAAGATGGCTGCACCAACTGGCTCAAGCTCGTCGCTGGCAGCGGGTGGTCTAGGTTGTTGTTGACCAGAATGTAATCCACGAGATCAGGCCCCACGTGCTTTTCGATGGCCGCGATGTGATCGCCGGCATCATAGCCGTCCGTCTCGCCCGGTTGAGTTGCGACATTGCAGACATAGATCTTGAGCGCCTCCGCGGCGCGAATCGCCTTACATATATCGTTGACTAACAGGTTGGGCATGATACTCGTGTAAAGACTGCCCGGGCCGATCACGATCAAGTCAGCCTCCAAGATCGCGCGGACTGCCTCCGCGTAGCCGCGCGCATCTTCTGGATGCAGGTAAACGCGCTCTATCGGCGCCCCTGCTTCTGGGATGGCCGACTCGCCCTGAACGTGAGTGGCACCATCATGCACTTCGGCCAGTTCGGCGCTCAGCGTGACGTTATCCACTGTGGAGGGCAGAATGCGTCCACGCACCGCCAGCACCTTGCTCGATTCGGCCACCGCGCGCTCAAAGTTGCCCGTGATCTCGCACATGGCCGCGATGAACAAGTTCCCCATGCTATGGCCGTTCAGGCCCTTGCTGCCGCCAAAGCGATATTCAAAGAGCTGCGCTAGGAGCGATTCATCATCGGCCAGCGCGCTGATGCAATGCCGCAGGTCCCCAGGCGGCGGAATTCCCAGGTCGCGACGTAGCCGCCCCGAACTGCCGCCGTCGTCTGCCATCGTAACGATGGCGGTGAGGCGGTTTGTGCGCTTTTTCATGCCGCGCAGCAGAGATGAAAGCCCTGTGCCGCCGCCGATCGCCACGACGCGCGGGCCGCGCTCCGACACGCTCCGCTCGTAGAGGATATCAACCAGCTTACCCTGCTCGGGCGAGTGCACTGCCGAGACGAGGGAACGGTTCAACCGAAAGATGGCGATGCCCACTGCCAGCAGACCAACGACCTCGAGGATCAGCCCGCGAGCGATGTGCGGCAGGAACTGGAGTGTGCCATAGTATGCCAGGGGCGACACAACCTCTGGCACCTGCACAGAGCGATAGAGAAAGACGTAGATAAAGCTTGCGCCGACACTCAAACACAAGATGCCAAAGGCCAACAGGGCAAGCCATCGCTTGACCTTAAGGCCTGGACGCAGCCATTTCCATGACGACTTGAGCGACTCGAAGCACGCGCGCATCTTACCCCCCCACCCCCTACGATTGCAGTATAGCCGTAACGCGCGGCAAGTCAACCCTGCGGGCCCCACGTTGGGCGGCACATATAGAGGCTTGAGCCAAATGTGCTATTTGCTTTTTCCCCTGTTCGTAGTATGATAGATGTAGTCAGGCTTGCAGGCCGGATGTGGACCAGTAGCTCCGCTCCAATGCACACGTCTGCGAAGGATGGGGCAGGCAGAATGAACCCACTCAACACGATTCTGGCGGTACTCAGCAACCCACCAGGGGCAATGGCCTATCACCTGGTGGTTCTCTTTGGGCTAGAGGCTATGGTGGGTATGGCCTGGGAAGAATGGCGGCGCATGCGTCGCCAGGAATACCGGCAGATGGCCTATAGCTTCATCGCTCTCTTGCTGATCCGCGTCGTCTGGATCGTGCTGGAAACGTTGCGCTGGCGGGGCGTGCTGGATCCCAACGTCTGGGGGTGGCTGTGGCCCCCCTTGTTCGATCTCTTCCTTCTCCTCTCCTGGGGCCTGTTGCTCTGGAGCTTGATGCCCTTCCTGAGATCGGGCATCTCGGCCAAGCAGCGCCTTGTCCTAGGTGTTTCACTCGCCGCCGTGATGCTTGTCCTCTACATCGCGACCAGCGTGATCTGGCGACAGAACCTCCTCTCCACCGCGACCGCTTCGTATTACGCGCTCTGGGTAAGCTATCTATGGATGTCACTACAACTTTTGGTGCTCGTAGTAGCAGTTGTGGGAACGTTGCGGCAGGGGATTGAACACCGTATCTGGCTGGGCACTGCTTTCATCTTTCTCCTGGTGGGCGAGCTGGGCCGCCTAGCATATGGCTATCTGGGACAGGGAGAGCTGGCCGCCGGGTGGATCAGCGTGGCGGAGCTAGCCGCTTTTCCGCTTCTGGTGCTGACGGTTCATCAGGGCATCGTCACCGACCTCTACTCCTACGGCCAGGAGTTCAAGACAGTCAGCGAAGAGTCGCTGCGGCAGACGCGCGAGCTGCTATTCCTGTTGGAGACGAGCAAGGCGACTGCAAGCTCGCTGGACCTGGGAACCGTTCTGGATGGCATTGCGGAGAACGTGGCGCTGGCGCTGAACGCTGACCAATGCGCTATCGCCCTCTTTTCGGCAGAGCAGCCCGATGAACTGCGGATTGTCGCCAACTACGACCCCCTAGAAGGGGATCGCTTCATCCAGTCAGAGGGGCGGCAGATGGGACCGGTGGTTGATCTAGAGGCCCACTCGCTGCTCAAGCATGTTGTGCAGCACCAGCAACAGATGATCAGCGCCAACCTGGAGGAGAACGAAGCTTCACGCGAACTGTTCCGTCTCATGGGCAGCGCCAAGACCGGCCCGGCGATCGTCCAGCCACTGGTCAGCCACGACCGCGTCTTGGGCTTGATTCTCGTGGGCAATGGGCGCAGCGGGCGCCCCTTTACCCAGAGCGATGGCAGCCTCTGCCAGGCCCTGGCCAATCAGGTATCCACCGCCGTGGAGAATGCCCGACTCTATCGCGACCTCGAACTGCAGGCGCAGCGTCTGGAAGAGTCTTTGCGTGACCAGGAGATCGAGAGCAGCAAGAACCGCGCTATCGTAGAGAGCATTGCCGATGGCGTGATCGTGAGCGATACAGAGGATCGCATTGTGCTGGTGAACGATGCTGCCACCGCGCTCTTTGAGCTCTCGCACGAAGCGATCCGGGAAAAGGCGATCGTGGACCTGTATCCGGGCCTTCCCGCGGAGGTGCAGTCGGGGGAACGCACCCTGTTACAGGCGGTGGCCGCAGAGGAGGCCGGCGAGGGGATTGCTACCAGCGCCCAAGTTGGCGACAAGTTGCTGAGCGTGCGTCTCGCGCCAGTCAAGAACAGCGATGGCGCGTTGCTCGGTGTGGTTGCCGTCTTTCGTGACATCACCAAAGAGACGGTGGCAGAGCGCGCCAAGAGCGATTTCATGGCGGCGGTTTCACATGAACTCCGCACGCCAATGACCTCCATACGCGGCTACGTTGATTTACTGTCCGGCGAGGTGGTTGGCCCTCTGAACGCGGCGCAACAGAAATTCCTGGAAAAGATCCGCTATAACACGAACCACATGGTCGAAATGGTCAACGATCTGATTGATGTCTCCGAGATCGGGGCAGAAGGGATTGAGATCGCGCCGCAACCGGTAGATCTCGCCGAGGCAATCGGCGGGGCCAGCGTCGCCGTGCAAGAGATGATCGAGCAAAAGAAGCTGGATCTCACCTTCCACCTTCAGGAGGGTTTGCCGCCGGTCCTCGCTGACCCGAATCGGCTACAGCAGATCATCGTCAACCTGCTGGAGAACGCCTGTAAGTACACGCCCCCAGGTGGACACATTGCTGTGCACGCCGAGGTACGGCACGAAGGCGCAGCTGGCACTCCATCAGGTGATTATGTGCTCATCTCTGTTGAGGATTCCGGCGTAGGGATTCCGCCGGAGGAGCTACCGCGCATCTTCGAGCGGTTCTATCACAGCCCGAATCCGCTGGTTGCGGAGGCAGGAGGCGCGGGCTTGGGCCTCAGCATCACCAAGGCGCTCGTGGAAGCGCACGGAGGTCAGATATCGGTGGAGAGCGAGGTCGGCAAGGGGAGCACCTTTACCGTGACCCTTCCTGCCGCACCATCAAATATGTTCTCTGAACCTTCGAGGGTATCATGAATAGTCCAGCGGCTGACGCACCTCGAGGATGGTTTGTCGCTTTGCCGATCATCGTCATCCTCGCGACCCTGGGGCTGGGATTGGCGCTTGCTTCCAGCATCAGCGGCGCCGATCTGCCACCGGCGCTGGCCGAGCTGCTGCTGACGCCAACGCCCAAACACCCCGCCGCCACCAGCCCGCTCGTCGCGTCGACAGCGACAGCGCCGGCCGCCACAGCGACCGCGGTGGCAACCGCCTCAGCGACTACCACGCCGCTGCCAGAGGCTGTGCTCACCGCAACAGCGATCGCCACCCCAACCGCAACCATGACACCCACCACGGCGCCAACACTAACCAGCGCGCCAAGTGCCATATACACACCTACAGCGGCTTTGCCCACCCCATTGGCGACGAGCATCCCGTCGCCGACCGTGGCGCACACCGCATCGCCTACCACCTCGCCGACCCTGCCGTCCACAGCGACTCCATCCCCATCGGCCACGCCGTGGGCGACATCAACAAGGTGGGCGTCGCCTACGCCGACCACTTGCCAGCCGCAACGCCCTGCAGGGTGGACGATCTACACGGTTCGCCCAGGAGATACGCTTTCTGGCCTGGCGATGCTATCGGGAACGACCGTGACGCAGATCAAACAGGCGAACTGCCTGAGCGGCGATACAATCTATGCGGGCCAGAAGCTGTACCTGCCGCCCATCTACTGGCCGCCAACCGCCACCAACACGCCTGCGCCCACAGATACCGCTTTGCCGGTGGAGACGATGCCGGCGACGCCTGCGGCGACCGCAACGGAAGAGCCGACGGCCACCGCGCAGCCCGGCCCGACGTTGATTGAGCTACCTACTACATCGCCCACGCCGCTACCTGGCCCGACGCTGATCGAATTGCCGACCGCGTCACCCACACCGCCACCGACTGACACGCCGCCAATCGGGCCGACGCTTATTGTGCTGCCAACGATGACGCCAAGCGGCTAGACACACACGATAGCCGCTAGGCCATCAAGCTAGAACGCCCAGGGAGACACTTTCCCCTGGGCGTTTTTGGTGCACATCTGTGGCTAAAGATTGACTTCTCGCAGCTCCATGTTGGCGGGATCATCCGTCCCCAAACCCATCTTGGCCGCGGTGGCGATATAGTGGGACAGATTCTGCAGATGACCGGCGCGCTCGCCATCCGCCTCACGCCGCGCGATCATGAGCCGGCGGGCAATGGCATCGTGCGCCACCGGATCGAAGGCAAAGAGTAACGTATTCTCTTCGACCGCGCGGTTCCAGTCATAGGGGCACATACGCAGGGCATCGCCGATGATCAGGCGCGCGCGTTCACGGATCGCCGGCGCGGCGTTCAGCTCAGGGATATAAGGATCGCAGTGGCCGCCATGCATCAGGCCCGGATTGTTGATCGTGCCATAGTGATTTTTCATGGCCACCGACACCCCAGCTGTCTCGTGCTCCTTCGGGATCGGGATGTTGATCAGCGCATCGCAAGCCAGGAGGATGTCGCTAAAGCTCGTTGCCCTCTTGTTCACCACGTATTCCCCGGCGTATCCACGTGTGCCATAGCAGCGCACACCCGGGCCATCTACATTGAGCGTGTACCCCGCCCGCTCCAGCTCGTAATCGCTCCGATCATAGATCACAATATGCTCCAGCGGGATGCCCACCACTTCGTGTAGGCGATCCGCCACCGCCATGGCCAGCGACACGGTCGAGGTGTAACGGCTGATGCAGTTGACCTTGATCGCCACCTTCTCGCCCGCATCGAACAGCGTGCGCCATGCCTGCAATGCATCTGTCAGACCGGTTAGTTCCGCGATGCCGGCATCCAGCATCTTGACCAGAAGCGTCGCCTGCGCGTCGCCGCTGGTCGCACAAGCCTCGCCATGGCGGACAAGCGCGATGCGGCTCTTGGCGGCAGGATAGATACGCATGAGATCGGCGCGGCTCACCGGTGCAACGATGGGCGTCGCCGTCGCCGCCGGTGAAGCGGTCGCCGTCGCCGAGGGAAGGGCTACCGGCGTGGCAGAGGGTGGCGGCGGAGTAGCCGTCGGGACCGCACTATTCGTCGCCGTGGGCGGCACTGGTGTGGCGGTCGCGGTCGGCGCTGTCGTCGGGGTATCGGTTGGCGGCGCGGTGGGCGCTTGTGCGGTTGGCGTGGACATGGATGCGGTCGGCGTCGCCGATGGCCGGGCCGGCGTACAGGCGGCGAGGACGCTAGTCAGGAGCAATGCCGTGCCTCTGACAAAGCGTCGTCGCGACAGGCGCGCCTTCTTCGTCCGCTGCTGCTTCTGGTATGACATCCAGACTCCTTTACCAGGGCACCTGGTGCCCGTACTTGGCGATGATCGTCCCCGCTTGCCGCTTCCATTCGTCAATCAGGCGTGCCATCAGCTGCCGTAACACATCCGGCGGGCGCTGCAACGTCAGCGAAAGCACTTCATACACGCGCTGCGGCAGATCGGCCGCCGTGGGTGGCTGCCAGCCGCATGCGGCTTTGAGCACCATGGACTGCGCCCAGAACGCCTGCGCAAACCACTCCAGCTCGGCGCGAGTCATGCGAATGCCGTATTGTGCCAGGGTGTCTGATAGCAGCCCATGCTCCGCCAGCAGCTCGCCCTGCCCATCCTCGCTATAAATGACAAAGGTAAAGGCGCAGTTCGAGCAGGCGTTACAGAGCACGCCGAACAACTCGCGACGCAACATCTGGCTCACCACCCGTCGGAAGAGCGCGTCATAGGCCGAATCGGGCGCATCCGGGGGTGGTAGCGACCCTTCCACCTTGTAGAACTGGCCGGAATAGTGCCCGAAAAAACGTGAAAAGGGCATCAGGAAAGTCCAGAGCGCGTTAGCATGCCCGGCATTCCCCAACGTGCCCTTGCCACAGGTAAACACATAGCCGGCCATCTGCGGATACCGCTCCACCAGCGCCTGCGGGCCATCGCCCACGGCACGGAGCGCCGGATGCGCCAGCGCCTCGCCGTGCGCCAGCATCTGCACTGCCCGCTCCAGCGTCGCGATGTCGCCAAAAGCAGCCCTGTCTGCCAGAAACGACGGGCAATCTTCCGGCGGTATCACCCCTCGCTGCACGCCCTCCACCAAGGCCGCCAACCCAACGCCTACGTCAATGATGTCGCACCCCATCTGCTCGATGGGGAGGATCAGGCGGCGATCCACCTCGGCGATCAGGTCGAGCTTCGCGGACAACGAGTCGTTTGCCGGTTTCAGGCCGAGCATGGCGAACACCGCATACGATGGCTCAAAATCATCCAGCAGCATGTCGCGCCCGTCCGGGGCGTCAGCCGAGGGCACCCAGTGCCAGTGGCGGCAGTTGACCGGACACCAATGACAGCCGAGATGTCCCTGTCGTCTTGCCCTCAGAATGCGCGCCGCGCCCATATCAGCCATCTCGTAGCCCACCTCTTGCGCGTTGCGCGCCGGGAGGGTATTCTCACCCCGCGGATCCGCGCCGGTCGCCGCCAGCTTGACGATCGTGCCGCCCGTCACGCCGGACAGTCGCGCGCAGCAGCGGTCAAGGAGCGGCTTAATGGCCGCGTTCGGGTTACGGGAGAGGGGGCTATCGGCGGGGAAGAACTCGTGCGCAGACATAGGCACACCACGCAGCACCAGCGCGGCGGCAAAACGCGCGAACGTCGCACCAGCGCCCCCCCGCCCGGCATGAAAGATGGCGTCGGCAGCCAAGTTGGCACTACGATAGCCCCAATAGGCGCCCGTGCCGATCGCCAACACGCTGCCTGTCGCCTGATCGCCTCCCAGCTCTGCGGCGACGAGGTGATGGAACGCCGCGCGCTGTCCACGTGGCAAATCCTGCGTGGTTTTCCACTCGACCTGCAGATCGGGAGCGCGACCAGAGACGACGAGGTAGTGATGCGGCTCGTGCGCCCCTTCGGCATCTCCGCCGCGTAGCCAGATGGCATCCAGGCCGAGGTCGAGAAGCTGTGCCGCCACACGCCCGCCCACAAAGCTGTAGTGCGGCACACCGGTCAGCGGCGAGCGATAACCAATAGTGGCTTTGTTGCCTGCCAAGAACGGCAGCGGGCCACGCGCTACGATCATCGAGTCCATATCCTGGCGTAGCAGATATTGCGCCAGCGCCTCCCCGCTCAGCCAGCCGTATTCCTCGAGAGGGTCTTTGGGAAGCGTCTCAACCGACAGTGTCTGCAATCGCCATCGCCGCGCGGCCACGTCAATGGCCAGTATGTATCGCTTCATGGCCCTATCCTCGCCACACCCGGATGGCCGCCTGCCCTTCCACCGGGCACTGGTATTCGCAGATGCCACAGCCGATGCACAACTCGCGCTCCACATGTGGCCGCTGCACCGTCACGGCCTCGCCCGCCGCGTTCAGCGCCGTCTCTTCCATCAACCGGATCGCCTTGTTCGGGATCGGGCACATCTCCTCGCAGACGATGCAGGGGATGCCGTCGGCCCAGGGCAAACAGCGGTCGTGGTCAACATACGCTTTGCCGATCGCCACCTGGCGTTTCTCCGCCAGCGTCAACAGCGGGATCGCGCCGGTGGGGCATATCTGCCCGCAGGCGTTGCAGGAATAGTCACAATAGCCGAGTCGCGGCACCAGCCGCGGCGTCCAGATGCCGCTGAGACCCGCTTCGCCGAGGCACGGCTGCAAGCCAGAGGTGGGGCACACCTTCATGCACTGGCTGCACCGCACACAGCGGCTGAGAAAGTCGCTTTCACGCTGCGCTCCCGGCGGGCGCACCAGCTTGGGATGCGGCAACGCTCGGCTCGCCTCGCCGTTCAACAGAGTTACGCCCACTGCCGCCCCGACGATGGACGCCAGCAACTGGCGGCGGGATGGGTCGTACGGCTGCGCTGGCGCAGGCTGCAGATGGGCGCGAAACTCGATGCCGCTCTGCGGACAAGCGGCCAAGCAGTCCAGACAGACAGTGCATTCCGCGGGGTCGCTTTCATAGCCCTTTTCGGGGTGGATCGCCTCGACGTCGCAGACCGCAGCGCACACGGCACAGTTGCTGCAAGCAGGCGCGACCCGCCGCCGCAAGATCGAGAGCCGCGACAGAAGGGCCAGCATGGCGCCGAGCGGGCACAGATAGCGGCACCAGAAGCGATGCGCCACACCGTTCAAGACGATCAGCCCCGCGAAAAGCGCGCCGATGAGCGCGCTCTGCAGGAAAACGCCCTGCCGCACCGGCAGCACCCTGCCACGCAGCGCGCTCTCCAACGCGTTGACTACCCCGCGCAGCGGCCTGATGGCATAGAGCGCCGAGTGGATACCGGTGATCAGGCGATTCAACGTGGGCAGAATGGTGGTGGTCATTGTCCGCGTCAGGATAGTGATGGGATCGAGTATCAGAAGCGAGAGGCTGCCGAAGAACGCAGCACCCAGAATAAGAAAGAGGAACACATACTTGACCCGGCGCCAGGCAACCTCGTGCACGGCCAACCAACCGGGACGATTGCCGCTCTGCCATGGGCGACGAAAGCGCGCCAGGTCCAGCACGGTGCCCAGGGGGCAAAGCCAGCCACACCATACCCGTCCAAAGGCGAGCGTGAGCACTACGATCAACGCCGCGGGCAGCAGGCGCGGGATCCACTGGCGGCTCGCCAGCATCGCGCTGATCGCCACCAAAGGGTCCAGGCGGAAAAAGAGATCGGCCAGGGTGAATACCGCTCGTCGCTGCAACGCCGCAAGGAGGAGATAGATAAAGAGGGCAAGCGACAGATACTGCACGAGCTGCCGCACTCGCCGCCAACGACTCCAGGTCATAGGGCTCCTTCAGATGATGGCACAGCGTCCTAGAGGCTTAGTTCCTCGATCTTGACGCTCTGCAAGTCCAGTGTCCCCAAGCCCATCTCCGCCGCGGCCTTGACGTAAGGGATATCCTCCCCCTTGAGCCCGAACAGGGTCGCCGCGTATGCATCTGCCGCCACCATATCAGTGCTGGCGATGACAGTATCCGTCTTTTTCACATCCTGCAGGCTGCCGCCGGTGGGGCCATGCGTTACCAGGATTCGCACCGCGTCCACCACCGTCAGTTGCGGACGCACCAGGCTGCACAGGTCAGCGATGCGCTGGCCCAGATTGCGATGAAACTGGTTAGGCCGATCCACGATACCCAGCAAGTTCTTGCCGCCGAGCGAGAGCCGCGCCAAATTGTGGTGCTTGGCGATCGGCACGTTGATCACCAGATCGGCATCCATCACGTCCTGGTACACCGGCCAGCTCTTGATGTCCCGTCCCTGCGGGAAGGGCATCTCCTTGAACTTGATCGGGCTCATGATCTCCATCTGCCCACCCGCCGCCTCGACTGCCGCCTTGATGCCTGTGATCTCGTACGCCGATTCGGGCGTCCCGCCAAATGGCATGTCCAAGACGCGCACGCGCGCGGCTCCCGCCTGCCGGCAGAGGCGCACCAGCTCCGCGACCACATCCGGGTTGGTTGTAGCGGCGTATTCGTAGCTGTGATACGCCACACAGATATTCGGCTTGATGATCACATTAGCGTCGCGCTTGACAAAGCGCTCCATCCCGCCCAACGCCGCCACTGCGCGGCGCGTGATGGCGGCGGGGTCGTCGCCGCGCACCACCGACAATTGCGTGCCGCCGGATGTCGTCGGCGGAGTACGGTCAGTTGCGGGTATAGTGGGCACACCCTCAGGCTCGGCGCGCGGGGTGCCACAACCGCCACCCAATAGCAGCGCACTGGCCCCTAACATCCCCATGAGGCTGACAAACTTACGTCGGCTGATCTGCCGCATTGATCTCTCTGCCCTTTCTGCGCCTATCCCCACGATTCCCTGATTATATCAGATTCGCCATCTCGTGTCAATCACGACAAAGCCTGGCCTTCACGCTTCTTTGCTCGCACGGCACTGCGCGAGGAGCGCGAAGCCTTACCGCAGGGCGAAGGCACGACTTGACACACCGCGGAATTCGTGGTATTATCCCTGCAAATTGAATACTGTTGTTTGCAGCCTTCTTATCAAGAGAGGTGAAGGGACCGGCCCGTTGAAGCCTCGGCAACCACAGAATGGTGCTCTTTCTGATGGTGCCAATTCCGGCAGGCGTATCGCACCCGCGGCGCGCCTGGAAGATGAGAAAAGGGAAAAGCAAAGAAGCGGCCTCTTCTCATATCATCTAGGGAAGAGGTTTTTTGTTACCCGCAGAGGGACACTCCCCTTTTGCCTCATCAAGAAGCCCTGCATGCGCGAACCAGAAAGGAGATGTGCCCCAATGATTAATCAAAGTGCCGCCTTGCCAGCGGATGCTCGCGAGTCAACCCAGGCGGTACATGGCGGCGAAGTCAGGCAAAAGCCATACGGCTCGCTCACCACGCCCATCATCCAGACCTCCACCTATACCTTTGAGGACACCGCGGCGGTCATCGCGCACATGGAGCGCAAAAAGGCCGAGTTGCCGCTGCTGCGCGGTGAGTATGGGCGCTATGGCAACCCGACGCAAGAGAGCGCAGAGCGCAAGCTGGCGCTCGTGGAGGGCGGAGATGCAGCTCTCCTCTTTGCCAGCGGCATGGCCGCCGCGACATCGGTGATGCTGGCGCTCCTCTCGCCCGGCGATTATCTCGTGATGACTGACGACCTGTATCGCCTGACACGCGATTTCGCGCTCAACTTTCTCGGGCGCTTTGGCGTAAAGACGCTCCTCGTCAAGTCGGGCGACGACGCAGGCTTGGCCGCGGCAGTGCGCGCCGCAGCCGCTGCCAGCAGCAAGTGCCTGGTCTTTTCCGAAGCCCCATCCAACCCCTATTTGCGCGTGATTGACATCCCGCGTGTGGTGGAGCTGGCGCACCGGCACGGCGCGCTGGTGATGATAGACAGCACCTTTGCCAGCCCCATCAATCTCAAGCCGCTGCAATATGGCGCTGATCTGGTCCTGCATAGCGCCAGCAAGTATCTGGGGGGGCATAATGACCTGCTGGCGGGCGCGGTCGTGGGGCCACAGGCGCTGATAAACCAGCTGCGGACGGCGCGAAATCAGTTGGGCGGCGTCATTGATCCGCATAACGCCTACCTCCTGCTGCGCGGCCTCAAGACGCTGGCGCTGCGCGTCGCCAAACAAAATGAGAGCGGCCTGCAGGTAGCGCGCTTTCTGGAGAGCCAGCCGAAGGTGCGCCGCGTGTATTACCCCGGCCTGCCCAGCCACCCGGATCACGAGATTGCGCGCCGCCTGATGCGCGGCTTTGGCGGTGTGGTGACCTTCGAGATTGACGGCGATCTGGCGCGGACAGGCAAGTTCATTGACGCGCTCCGTCTGCCCTATATCGGCCCCAGCCTTGGCGGCGTGGAGAGCATCGTGGAGCAGCCCGCGCTGATGTCGCACTTTGCCAAGGACAAGGCGGAGCGGGAAGCGATCGGCATCAAGGACGAACTAGTGCGCCTGGCGTTGGGGATCGAGGACGCGGAAGACCTGATCGCCGACCTGCAACAGGCCCTTGACCAGATCTAGAGGAGGGACAGAATGCGCGTGATGAAGTTTGGTGGGACATCGGTGGGCGACGCCAAGCGCATCGCCGCCGTAGCGGATATCATCATCGGCAGCGAGGATCTCAGGCTCGTTGTGGTGGCATCTGCCATGAGCGGCGT
Source organism: Chloroflexota bacterium (assembly GCA_019873665.1). Classification (GTDB taxonomy): domain Bacteria; phylum Chloroflexota; class Anaerolineae; order JAAYEA01; family JAAYEA01; genus JAIOAV01. The sequence continues at coordinate 37,143 of JAIOAV010000016.1, read as the reverse complement.
CACGAACAGTCTCATCGCTGGAGCCCGCCTCGCCGCCGAGGGGCAGGATGATGCCTATCGCGATGTCAAGGCCAAGCTGCTGGAGCGCCACCTGCTGGCGATCAACACCCTGCTGGCCGATGGCCCGGAAAAGCTGGAGGTGACCGGCTACGTCGAGGACCGGCTGCACGACTTTGAGCGCCTGTGCCGAAGCATCGCCGTCCTGGGCGAGCTGACGACGCGCAGCCTGGATGCTGTTGCCAGCATCGGCGAGCATCTGTCTTGCCCGCTACTGGCTGCTTTCCTGCGGCAAAAGGGGGTGCGCGCCGAGTTTGTCAGCGCCGTGCAGTTGGTGGTAACTGACGACAAGTTCGGCAGCGCGAGCCCGCTGATGGAGCCGACGTGCCAGCGCGTGCGGGAGCGTCTCTTGCCGCTGCTGGATCGCAATATCATCCCGGTGGTTACCGGCTATGTCGCCGCGACCAGCACCGGCGTGGTTTCCACCCTGGGGCGCGGCGGCAGCGATTATACCGCCGCCATCATCGGCGCTTGCCTGGATGCCGACGAGGTGTGGATTTGGACTGACGTGGACGGCATCCTCACTGCCGATCCCAAGATCGTGCCGCAGGCGCGGCCTCTGAGCGAGATCTCCTATGTGGAGGCAGCGGAGCTGGCCTATTTTGGCGCGGACGTGTTACACCCCAAGACGATCAAGCCGGTGGTGGAAAAGCGCATCCCACTACGCATTGTGAATAGCTTTAACCCAACGCATCCCGGCACGCTTATCGTCGCGCAACCGAGCGCAGTGCGTCAGGACATGGCCGCCATCATCTCGACCAAAGGGCTGTCTATGATCGTTGTGGCGGGCGGCGGCGACAGCTGGTCGCCTCTGATCGCCGCGCGTGCCTTGCAGCGACTCGCCGACGCGGGCATCGAGGCGCTCATGTTCTCGCAGTCCTTCTCCGAGCGCAATCTCAACCTGGTGGTCCGCCGCGAAGATCAGGAGCACGCGCTGCGCGTCCTAGGGCGCGAGTTCGAGACGGACCTGCGCATTGGCATCGTCTCACGGCTCGCGGCGCAGGGTGAGGTGGCCACCGTCTCCGTCGTCGGCGCGCCGGGCCAGGATCGGCCCGGCATCGTGCCGCAAGCCTTTGCCGCGCTGGGCCGCCATGGCGCGCGCGTTACATTGGTTGCCCAGGCTGCGTCCGAGTATAACGTCACTTTCGTCGTGCCGGAGAGCCAAGTGGACGACGTGGTGCGTTTCATCCATCGGGAGCTGGGTCTAGGGCTGAACGGAAATGAGGTGCAGGCGTGAGCTACGAGATCAAGGGGATAAGCGCCCTCTCGGACATCTTTGGCGATTTCGTCGTCTATCGCAATTTGGCGCCAGCGGACCCACGGCTGCCCGGCATCCAGGCACTCTGGCGAGAGCTGGGATGGCACGACTATCACGTGCCGCGCAAGACCGACATGGAGTACGCGCAGGCGCTGGCACGCATCCTGCAAGCCGCACGCACCCTGGATGCGCCCCAGGCCAGGCTGGAGCGTCTCCTCTACATCGGCGACACCCGATTGCTGGATGGCACCGCCTTCCGTAATCTCTCTGCTACCGCCGCGTTGCCCGGCTATGCGTTCATCGGGCGCGATGACCTGTCCAGGCCCGAGGAAATCACCCTGGAGGGGAATTGGTTCCTGGCAAACCGCTGGCATGCCCTCATCGAGTTTCTGCGCTTCGTGGAGAAGCAGGGTTTCACCGTGGACGAGCGCACGGTGGTCGTGATTGATATGGACAAGACGTGCATCGGCGCGCGCGGCCGCAACGACAAGGTGATTGACGCCGCCCGAGTGGAGGGGGTACACCGCACTATCGCCGGCTTGCTGGGAGAGCGCTTTGACGAGGTGGCATTTGAGCGCGCATACAACGAGCTGAATCAGCCACCGTATCACCCATTCACCGCCGACAACCAGGACTACCTGGCATACATCTGCTTGATGCTCGGCGCCGGCCTGTACGAGCTGGGAGGGCTGGTGGCAGCAGTCAAAGATGGGCAGATGAGCACGTTCGCGCAGTTCATCGCCGACGTCAATCGCCGCCGCGCCGAGATCGCCGAGCCCGGCCTGCGCGCCGTGCACGACGAGATCTGGGCGGCAGTGCAGGCGGGCGATCCCACGCCCTTCAAGGCATTCCGCTACAACGAGTACCTGACCACCGCCTGCCGTTTCGGCGAGCTGTCCGGCGCGACGGCAGCGGAGGCACTCGCCGCGCGCATCGTCATCACCGACGAGGTGCGCCGCGTCGCGGACACATTACGCGCCCGCGGCGCGCTCCTCTTTGCCGTGTCGGACAAGCCGGATGAGGCGTCCCTTCCGCAGCCTGCGGGGGCTGCGGAAGGGTGGGAGGCGCTGCACCGCCTGCGGACGCTGGTGATTGGAGAGACGCGAGGATGATGCTATAATGGACTCGAGGTCCACGCATGGATGTAACAAGGAGAGTCCGTATGTCTGAAAACCCCGAGCAGATCATCGTGTATGGCACCACCTGGTGCCCCGACTGCAAGCGCAGCAAAGAGTTCCTGGATCAGCAGCGCATCCCCTATCGGTGGGTGGATATCGAGCAGAGCCCGGAAGCGCGCGCCTATGTGGAAAAGGTCAACAACGGCATGCGCCGGGTGCCGACCATCATCTTTCCCGATGGCTCCAGGCTGGTCGAGCCATCCAATGCCGAGCTGGCCGCCAAGGTCGGGATCGCGACCAAAGCGAAACGCGACGAGTACGATGTGATCATCATCGGCGCCGGCGCGGCGGGCCTGACCGCCGCGTTCTATACAGCGCGCGAGGGGTTGGATACACTGGTGCTGGACAAGAGTGCGCCGGGAGGCCAGGCGATCAACACGCAGTTCATCGAGAACTTTCCTGGGTTCGATGAGGGGATCAGCGGCGAGGAGCTGGCGCGACGGCTGGCAAACCAGGCGCGACGCTTCGACGTCGAGATCTTGCAGGCGCAGGCGGTAACCGACATGCAACGCCGCGGCGAACAGTGCGAGGTGATCACCGCCGACGGTCACCGCTACCGCGCGCGGGCCATCGTCATCGCCACCGGCGCGCGCTACCGTCGCCTGAACGTGCCAGGGGAGGCACAACTCATCGGCCGGAGCGTGCACTTTTGCGCCACTTGCGACGGGGCCTTTTACAGAGACAAGGATGTGCTGGTGGTCGGCGGCGGCAACAGCGGCTTTCAGGAGGGCCTCTTTCTCACCCGCTTCGCGCGCCATGTAACCATCGTCGAGTTTCAGCCGCAGGTGCGGGCCAGCACCATCCTTCAGCAAAAGGTGGCCAAGCAGAGCAACATCACCGTCATTACCAACCATGCCGTGCAAGAGTTCCTGGTGGAAGACAACCGGCTGGCGGGCGTCAAGGTGCTGGATCGCGCCAGCGGCGAGGTCAAGGTGTGGCACCCGGATGGCGTGTTCATTTTTATTGGTCTCCAGCCGAATAGCGACTTTCTGCCACCCCAGATCGAGCGCAATGCGGCCGGATTTGTCGTTACCGACCGCATGTTGCAGACATCAGTGAAGGGCATCTTTGCGGCAGGCGACGTGCGTGCCGGCGCCACCGCGCAGCTGGCGGCGGCGGCCGGCGAAGGCGCAACCGTTGCGCTCATGGTGCGACAGTACCTGGAGGAGGGTGGCGACGGCGATCGCGCTGGATGCGATACCGCTGCGTAGCAGCCAGTGGCGCCCTAGCGCTGGCGGCAGCGCTAGGGCGCGATCACGGGGACAAGGCAACGGCGCCAAAGCAAGACGCCTTGCACCATTCTCTTCTTGCCAGGAAATGCGGGGCGTATCAGAGCAGGATCACGAGCAGAGCGAACAGCAGAGACAATGCAGCGCCAATGAGCGGCAGCAGGCAGCCCAAACACCCGAATCCCCGACGATACGCATAGGGAGGCACGATGGGCCTGCGCCATGGACGGCGCCCGGGACGAAAGAATCTGCCTCCGGCTCTGCCGCCGCGAAATGGGAACATCTGGACCCCCTCTTGATGTCGGAAACAGCCTCTGCCCCGAGACGCATGGGCGTCGTTGGACGGTCATTCACAGGGTGGCTGTGAAACGGCAATCGCGCTGCGCTAGCCGCTGGCGGCGTCCCCCGGTTCTGACAGGTCTGCCGGGATACCGGCGCTAATGGCTTTCGCCGCAGCGGCAGCCCGCGTGTGTACGGCGAGTTTGCCAAAGATGGATTTGAGGTGGCGTTTTACCGTGTTCTCGGTGATGACCAGCGCCTCGGCGATCTCCTTGTTTGTCAGACCGCGTGCCAGCAGCTCCAGCACCATACGCTCGCGCGCCGTCAGCCTCTCCAGCTCGCCAGATGCATTAGCCGCGGCTCGCGCTCCGGCCACCGCTTCCAAGAACGCCTGCCGAGTAAAAGTCTGCTTTTCCAGATAGGCAAAGATGCCATGCTCAGCATAGGCGCGCTCGATGTCGGCGGGCGCCGCCACGCCGCTGACGACGATGGTAGGCAAGCCGGCGGCACGCGTGCTCGCCAGCAGCCGATAGCCATCCAGCGCCTGCGCCGACTCGGCCGGTTTCCATAGATCCACCTCTGCTATGCCCCCCAAGGACAGGTCTACCGCCGCCAGGCCGAACTTCTCGCGACGCAAGCAGCCCAACGCCTCGCCAAAGCCACTGCAGACGCGCACGCGATAACCGGCGTCCGTGAGCAGCTCTGTCAGGATGTTCTGCCAGCCCGCGTCATCCTCGACGACGAGCGCGTCACCGGAAGGCCGTGCAGCAGCCGGATGCACTGCCTGACTCACGCCGGCCTGAGGGGCAGCAACATCACCCGCGGAGACGTGCGCCGCCGGCGCAGTTGCCAGGGCGCGTTTCACGAGCTCGCGAAACTCGGCGCGGTTGAATTTTTCCTTGCGCAAACAGGTGAGCGCGCCATGCGCGCCCAGCGCGCTGACGGCCAGCTCCACCGTGGCAAAGCCGGTCAGCATGATCGTAACGCACCTCGGATCCAAGCGGCGCGCCGCATCGAGTACACGCAGTCCATCCTGGTTGCGGTGATCTCCGCCCGCCAACGAGAGGTCCACTACCGCCAGCCGGTGTGGCGCGGCCTTGAGCGCGGCGACCGCGGCAGGAATACTATCTGCCACATCCACCGCCAAACCGGCATCGGCCAGAAGCTCGCCCAATATCTGTTGCCAAGCGCGATCATCCTCCACAATCAGCGCACGCGGCTGTGAGCTCATAGCTCCGTCTCCGCCCGCGGCAGCCGAATGCGGAACGTGCTGCCATGGCGCCCGTCGCTCTCCACCGTTACCGATCCTCCCAAGCGCGTCATGAGCGTTCTCACCCACCAGAGGCCAAAGCCCAGCTTGCCGGCGCGAGACCTGCGACCCGAATAGGCAAGATCGAATATGCGCTCGTGCAACTCCGGGGCCACGCCCGGGCCGTCATCTGCAACCGAGACCTCAACCCAGTTTCCTATCGCGGCGCCGCGAATGGTCACTGTGCCGTGTCCGCCCATGGCGTCGCTGGCATTCTCCAGTAGGTTGGCAAACACCAGCGTCAGACTCCGTTGCCCGGCCATCACCGGCGGCAGATCCGCCACGTCTTCGATGTGCAGCGTGATATCAGCTTCGAGACGGACCGCCTGAACCGCTGCCGAGACGCAGGCGGCCACATCCACCGGCGCAAGGTGGATCGGATTGAGGTGCGCCAGGTTCTCCCGCACAACCTCCATCGCCTCCGAGGCGCTCCGCTCGATCTCGGCCAGATTCGTCGCCAGATAGGGATCAACGGCGAGCGCCGCGCCGCACTTGTCCTGAATCCCCTGGACGCGGACAGGTATCGTGCCCACCTTGTTGTTGAGCTGATGCAGCAGGTTGGCAGCGATGTCGCCAACCGCCGCAAATGTCTCGGCGATGGCGTGTTGTCCCTGCGCCACGCGCAGCGCCTCCTGACGCGCGGCGTTGTGGACAGCCAAAGCCGCATAGTGCGCCAGGCAGGTGAGCACCTTTTTATCCCACTCTGATTCGACGAAGCGGCCGGGGATCGGACCAGCGCTATAGACGCTGAAAGCCCCGATCGGCTTGCTGTCGGTGCTGGCGAGGAGCGGGATGATCAGCGCCCGACTCCATCCCTGCGCCTGCGCCAGATCCCGCCGGTGAAAGCGAGGATCATCGCGCACGTCATCGGCAGTCACCACCTCGCCCGTAAGCACGACTTGCCCGGTCAGGCTGCCGCGGAGCGGCAGCCGTTCGCCATGCTCATACCCCGCGCTGGCGGCCTGCAACACCAGTTCGTCGCCTTCCACCGTCCAGATGGCGCTGGCTGCGGCGTTCAGCAGGTCGCACGCCAGCTCCACCACGCGGCTAAGCACCTCCTGGCATGGCCGCGTCAACAGATATGCAGCTACTTCTTGCAGAGCGTCCAGCAGGCGCGCCTCTTGAATGGCGATCACCGCCTGCGTGGCCAACGCCTGCAGCAAGTGGCTATCCTCTTCACTGAACGCGTCCACATGGGGGCTCTCGAGGTTGACGACACCCTCCAGTCGGCCACTGGCGCTGATGAGCGGCACTGCCAGCTCGGCCCGCATCCGCAGGTTCGAGTCCAGTGGATAGTAGATGCGCGACCACGGCTCCACCTGTAGGTCGCGAATGCACACCGGTTGGCGACGTTCCGCCACCCACCCCATGATGCTATTGCTGTCAATTGGCAGCACCTCTGTGCGCGGTTTGGCCAGCATCTCCCCCGCAACAGCCCGCGTGATCAGGTTCCGCCCGCTTTTGTCCACCAGGCGAAAGATGCCATATTCGGCATCCGTCACCTCAAGTGCCATCCGCAGGATCGCCTCCAGCGTCTCCTCCAGCCGCAACTGGGAGGAGATGAGCAAGCCAGCGCGCCGCAGTCGGCTCAGCTCGTTCTCCTTGCGCGCTAGATCTCGCTGCACCGCCGTCAAGCGGCGCGCCTGATAGATGGCTATCGCAGCCTGATCGGCAAGGACCTCCAATAGTAGCCGCTCGCCCTCGCTCAAAGGACGCGCCATATCAAGCTGCAAGCCCAAGACGCCAAGCGCCTGATCCGCTACTTGCAGTGGAACCACCATGGTGGCGTTCTCCGGCTCATCCGCTGCCATCAGACGGCGCGCTTGCAGCGCGCGCGCCCCGAGATCATCGGCGCGCAGCAGATTGGCAGAAAGCGCGCTGGCATGCTCCCCCACTGCGATGCTGCTATCTGGGTCAAATTCGGCGCACGCCGGGTCATACGTACAGATCACCACGGAAGCTCCAGGCAGACCATCGGCGAGGCTGGAGGCAACAAGGCGCAACGTCGCCGTTAGGCACGTGTCGTCGCCGGGGCTGATGCTTCTGACCGCTGCGCCGATCTCATGCAGGCGCGAGAGGATTTGCAGCAGATGCGGGTTCTGTTCGGTTAATATCTGGTCAGGAGATGCGGACATCATCACACGAGCTCGTTCAGAACCGAGGGACGCACAAGAGACAGGCGTTTCATCGGCTGCGTGCCCACCAAGCCGATATATCACCCACCACTGTAGCACTGTATGATCGGATAGTCAACTTGACAGGACGAACCACCAGCGTACCATAGTCCGCCTGGGAGGAGAAGCCCGAACTGTAGCACGGACGCGAGCCCGATCAGTGTAAAGGACAGGACGAAGCAAAGGCACACAAACAGACCGCACGAACTACACTGACCCGTTTGGCGCAAATCGCGGCGGAGAAAGCGCAAGGGCCGGGAGGCCCACCCACGGCCCTTGCGGTGTGATATCTCCGGCCCTTACACGTCAAAGTAGAGGGTGAACTCGTAAGGGTGGGGCCGAATCCGCACCGGGTCCACCTCCACCTCACGTTTGTAGGCGATGTAGGCTTCCAGCAAGTCCTCGGTAAAAACATCCCCTTTCAACAAGAACTCGTGATCGGCCTCCAGCGCATCCAGCACGAGGTTCAGCGAGCCGGGCACCTGTTTGACCTGCTTGGCCTCTTCCGGTGGCAGGTCGTAGAGATCCTTGTCCATCGGCTCGCCGGGATCTATCTGGTTCTGAATGCCGTCCAGACCGGCCATCAACTGCGCCGCAAAAGCGAGGTAAGGATTGCAGGAGCCATCCGGCGCGCGAAACTCGATGCGCTTGGCGCGCGGGCTCTTGGAATAGACCGGGATGCGACAGATCGCGGAGCGATTCCGCTGCGAATAGGCCAGGTTGACCGGCGCCTCATAGCCCGGCACCAGGCGGCGGTACGAGTTGGTGGTGGGCGCCACGATGCCCAGCAGCGCCGGCGCGTGCTTCAGCAGGCCGCCGATATAGTAGCGCGCCGTATCCGACAGTTGAGCATAGCCGGACTCGCTGAAGAACACGTTCCTCTCGCCTTTCCACAAGCTTTGGTGCACGTGCATGCCGCTGCCGTTGTCGCCAAAGATCGGTTTCGGCATAAAGGTAGCGGTCAGGCCATTGAGGCGCGCCACGTTTTTGACGATGTACTTGTAAATGAGGAGACTATCCGCCATGCGCACCAGCGGGCCAAAATGCATGTCGATCTCCGTCTGGCCCGCGGTAGCCACCTCATGATGGTGCACTTCTATTGGCACGCCGGCGGCTTCCAGGGCCAGAACGATCTTGCTGCGCACGTCCTGCAATGTATCCGTGGGCGGCACGGGGAAATAGCCGCGCTTGGGCGAGATCTGCCCACCCTTGCTGCCCTCCACGCCGCTGTTCCACCAGCCCTCTGCGCTGTCAATGTAATAGTAGGACGAGTTCATGGACTCGCCATAGCGCACACTGTTAAAGAGAAAGAACTCAGCCTCTGGCCCCCAATAGCTGATATCGGCGATGCCGGTCTGTTTCAGATACGCTTCGGCCTTTCGAGCAACATATCGCGGGTCCCGCGAATAGGGCTGCCGGGTGATCGGATCGTACACATCACAAAAGATCACCATAGTCGGCACTTCCAGCACTTGATCCATAAACGCAGTATCCGGATCAAGCATCAAAAGCATATCCGATTCGTGTATCTCTTTGAAACCACGGATCGAGGAGCCATCGAAACCGATCCCCTCCTCGAAAAGCTCAGCGGTGAGCTCGCGCGCCGGGATGCTAAAGTGCTGCCATGTGCCCGGCATGTCGGTGAACCGGAGGTCCACCATCTTGACTTCTTTGCCCATCTGGATCACGTCTGCAACTGTCTTCGGCATAGCTGCCAACCTCCCCGATTCTGCTCACGTTGTCATGAGTTGCTTTCCACAACGCCGCCATTATAGCCGCATAGACAGGCGCTTGTCTAGTACCCAGATGGGTACTCTTTGACGTGCGGCCGCAGCGACCCTATAATGAAGCGCTGTCCCCGGCCGCGGGGAATGAGACGGCTACAACTCATCGCGCAGATCAGAGGGATTGATGAGATGATATCGGAACACGCCTGCGAATTGCTTCTGACGGCATGCCTGTCCGATGACAAAGCCTGCCGCCTGCTGCAGCCCGCTGGCTTTGCCGATTGGCGAGATGCCGCGAGTCGTTTACAGCGGCTGGCCACCGACCCCGCGTCGCGGACGGCGCTGGCGCGGGTTTTGCCGCATCTTCTGCTGACTCTCGCGAACGTCGCCGGCCCGGATCGTGTCCTAGTCAACCTAGAGCGATTCGCACAGAGCACCTCGCGCCAGGCGACATGGCACTACCTGGCCGATCAACCTCGCGCCCTGGAGATCTTGGCCACACTTTTCGCCGGCAGCCAGTTCCTCACCGAGATCCTGTTGCGCCATCCCGAGTATCTGGCGCGTCTGGTGGAACACAAGCGACTATCGCATCTCAGAGATCATGATCAGATCCTCGCAGAGGCGAGAGAGATCATCGCTGCTCACACGACAACCGCTGACCAACTCGACGCGTTGCGCCGATACCAGCGCTGGGAGCTACTGCGCATCGGCGCCTGTGACTTGCTCGACCTCTTTGACCTGCCGGTGGTGACGGCGCAGCTCTCGGAGCTGGCCGATGGCCTGGTGACGGCCTGTCTGGAGATCGCGGCGGCGCAAGGCGAGACTTCACAAGATGGCTTGGCAGTGATCGCCCTGGGCAAACTCGGCGGGCGCGAGCTGAACTATAGCTCCGACATTGATCTGCTGTTCATCGCCAACTCGGTTAGCATGGCGAATCAGCGCCTCGGTGCGCGGCTGATCGCGGCACTGAGCGACGTAACGTCGGAGGGATTTCTCTATCGCGTGGACATGCGGCTTCGCCCTTGGGGACAAACAGGGGCGCTGGTCTGCTCGCCGGATGGCTATATCGCCTACCTGGAGCGACACGCGCGCCTCTGGGAAAAGCAGGCCCTGCTCAAGGCGCGGGTGATCGCCGGAGATCGGAGTGTGGGGGAAGCGTTCCTGCAGCGAATCCAGGGCTCTCTATACGACCTCGACGCGTGCACATTGCGCAGCGTCGTGCGCGCGATGAAGGAGCGCACCGAAGCGCAATTACGCCAGCGAGGCCGCGAGTGGGGCGAGGTCAAGCTGGGAGAAGGTTCCATCCGCGACATCGAGTTCGTTACCCAATACCTGCAACTCACCCATGGGCGCGCGCACCCTGAAATCCGCAGCGGCAACACGCTGGATGGACTGTTACGCCTTGCGAACAGTCATCTCCTTTCCACTGACGAGCACCGGGTCTTGGTAGATGGCTATATCCTGTTCCGGAAGATCGAACATTACTTGCAGATGATGCACTACCGGCAGACACATATCCTGCCGGACGACACCTCGGAGCTGCGACACCTGGCGCGGCGGCTCGGGTTTGAGGGGGACGATGCGAACGAGCGCTTCGTGGAACGATACGAGCAGCATCGGGCTGCCATCCGCGCTGTCTATCTGCGCCATCTGGGAGGTAACGACATGCCAAACCATGACCAGATAGAGCCATCGCCACCGTCGCCGGCAGTCCAGGATCACGTGGCGCGGATGGATCCCTCCTACGCCGCCACCTTCAGCGCCGATGAGATCAGACGCCACGCCGTGCTGGCAGACCAACTGGACCGGGAGCGGTTAGTGCAGGTGGATGCCACGGCGTTGGCAGATGGCCGCTGGCGCGTGACCATCGTGGCCTACGACTATCCGGGAGAGCTTTCCCTGATCTGCGGCCTCCTCTTTGTCTACGGCGTAACGATTGACGACGGCGACGTCTTCACATACGAGCCACAGGCGACAACGCCGGCACCTCGTCGGGACGCGCGGCGCAAGATCGTTGACGTCTTTACCGTCACGCCGGTGCGACATCAGGTGACGGCAGAGACATGGCAGCGATATCAGGATGATCTCGCAGGGTTGCTTAGGCTAATGCAGAGCGGACAGCAGCGCGAGGCGCAGGGCGAGTTGGCCAAGCGTGTAGCCGCTGCATTGCACGACCTAACAACGACAACCAGCACGCTTTATCCAGTCGAGATCGAGATAGACAATGACACCTCGGCGCATTACACCGTATTGCGCATCAGGGCGCTCGATACGATCGGCTTTCTGTACGAGTTCACGAACGCACTGGCGCTGACGGGGGTTTACATCGCGCGCGTGGCGGTGGATACCACCGATAACCGCGTGCGTGATACGCTCTACGTGACAGACGCGAACGGGAACAAGATCACATCGCCGATCAAGCAGCGCGAGCTGCGCGCGGCGACGGTGTTGATCAAGCACTTTACTCACCTCCTGCCGCGTTCATCGAACCCCGAATCGGCGCTGCTCCACTTTCGTGAGTTCATCGCGGACCTCTTCCAGCGGCCAAACTGGCCGGACGAGCTGGCATCGCTGGAACGGCAGGAAGTGCTGGATGCTTTGGCCCGGCTTCTCGGCGTCAGCGACTTTCTCTGGGACGATTTCCTGCGCATGCAATATGCCAATCTCTTCCCGGTAGTGCGCGACGTGGACGCCCTATCGTCGGCCAAGTCGCGTGCGCAACTACAGGCGGATCTGGAGGCTGCGTTGCGCCCCGTGCACGCCGGCCCGCAGCCGCCATCCGAAGATGCGCCCTGGCGAGTCACGCTGAATGCGTTCAAGGACCGCGAGATGTTCCGCATTGACATGCGTCACATCCTCGGCTACACGGGCGAGTTCTGGGACTTTGCCAAGGAGCTCACCGACCTGACAGAGGTGATCATCAACGCCGCATATCACCTCTGCCACGAGGACTTGCGCTCCGTCTATGGCACGCCACTGACGGAGAGCGGCCAGGTCAGCGACATGAGCGTCTGCGCGCTGGGCAAGTGCGGCGGGCGAGAGCTGGGCTTTGCTTCCGATATCGAGCTGATGTTCATCTATGCGGCGAATGGCAAGACGACGGGGCCCACGGTCATCACGACCGCCGAGTTCTACGAAAAGCTCGTGCAGAACTGCGTCAGTGCGATCCAGGCCAAGCGCGAGGGGATCTTCCAGATAGACCTGCAACTGCGCCCCTATGGCAAGGCGGGCAGCCTGGCCGTCTCGATGGAATCGTTCCGCCGCTACTTTGGTCCGGATGGCCCCGCCTGGCCGTATGAACGGCAGGCGCTGGTCAAGCTGCGGCCCATCGCGGGGAACAGCGCGCTTGGCGCGGAGATCACGCGGCTGCGCGATGCGTTTGTCTATACAGGCGAGCCGTTTGACGTGACCGCCATGCGCGCCATGCGCGAACGGCAGGTCCGCCATTTGGTCAACGGCGGGACGTTGAACGCCAAGTATAGTCCGGGCGGGCTCGCCGACCTGGAGTACCTGGTGCAGGGGTTACAGATCATTCACGGCGCGCAGCATCCGGCGGTGCGTTGCACCAACATCCGCGAGGCAATGGCCGTGCTGGCCGCCGTCGGCGCGCTCTCTGCCGAGGATTATGCGCGGTTGCGCCGCGCCCACACCTTTCTGCGCTGGCTGATAGACGCGCTGCGCATGGTGCGCGGCAACGCCAAGGACCTGACGGTGCCACCACCAGATAGCGAAGAGTTCGCCTTTTTGGCGCGACGGCTGCGGTATGGGAACAACGTCGCGCAGTTGCGCGAAGACCTGGCACGCCACACAAGCGCCGTGCAGGAACTCAACAATCGTCTGCTGGGTTAGCGTCTTCACGCCCTTTGGCCAGCCGCTGGCGCTGCCAGCAGGCTCGTCGCCGCAGGCGGGAAAGGATCACCAACGACACGCATAGCCACGCCCCGCCATAGAGCAGGCCCCCCAATACATCTGACGGCCAGTGCACTCCCCCCACGACCCGGGACAGGCCAATGATCAAGGCCAGCAGCAATGCGTCAACCCGCCAGATGAGCTTGGCCCGGCGGTCGGGCAGCCGCTCCGTCAGCAGCAAGCTCAACATGCCATAGACAGCCAGCGAGGTGATGGCATGGCCGCTGGGAAAGCCAAAGGTGCGCAACTGCACGAAATCGGTATAGATATCAGGACGCGCCTGACGAAGAACCCCTTTCCAGATCAGGCTCTGCGCATCGGCGCCAACCAGACAAAGGGTCAGCGCGACAGCATCAACCTGGCGACTGTGGCGCGCCAGGTGAAAGGCAAAGAGCGCGCACACGAGATAGATCCCTGGCGGCCCCCAGGAGTGGATCGCGCGGATCGTTGAGCCGCGCTCGGCAAAGACGGGCGGATACAGTCGGCGACTGATGGCGAGATCAAGCGCACGCGTTTGTCCTGTCAGCGCCAACACGGCGAGGATGACAAAGAGGGCGAACAGGAAAAGTGCCGCCAGCACCAGCCGCCCCTCCGCGGTAGAAGTGAGGTCGAGTTCGTGCACAGCCCTGCCCTATTGTGTGGTCTGCGTGTATGCCCTATGAAGAGATGGCAGAGATTATAAGCGGTCGCAACCGTATGTCAAAGTGTCACCCCTTGCATCAAGCTGATCAAGCCGACTTGACTGCCTCAGTGAATCGGCGTAAAATTTGACTCCGAAATATTCGTTTCCGAAATATTTGGTAGCGAGATATCTCAGAAAGAGGTTGACATGTCGCACGATGCCCCAGACAGCAGATACCGAGAGTCTGCCGCCATCGTCGCACGCTTTCTCGACATCTACCGCTACTTGCACCGGTCTTCGCAGGCGATCGCCAGCGAGTTCGGCGTATCGGGGCGGCAGTTGTCCGCGCTCCGCTACCTGAAGCGCTTCGACGGCTCCACCATTGGCGAGCTAAGCGACTATTTGCACATCAGCGATAGCTCCACCTCCGAACTTGTCGCCAAGCTCGAGGAGAAAGGGCTGGCGACGCGCACACGCTGTCAGCAAGACAACCGGGTCGTGCGCGTCAGCCTGACGGAAGCCGGACAAGACCTTGTTGCGCGCGCGCCACTTGCGGGCATCGGCTTGATGCGCGCCCGGGTAGAGGCGCTCTCGCCGCAAGAGATGGCCGATATCGCGCAGGCAATTGAGCGCCTGGCGGATCTCCTGGATGTTGATCAAGTGAGCTTCTGATCATTCCACAACACGGAGTGTGAACTGTGCAGACAATCTGGCGTATCATGCAGTGGATGAAACCGTATGCTTTCCGTGAGGCTTTTGCCTACGTCAACCTGCTGGCGATCAACGGCCTGCAGCTTTTTACCCCTCTGCTGATCGAAAGGATCGTGGACGACGGGATCCGGGCGAGAGACTTTCGCTTGCTAGCACTGCTGAGTATGGCACTGATCGGCGTTGATCTGGCGCGCGGCGTGTTGAACTTTGCGCAGGGATACCTGACGGAATGGATCTCGCAGTACATCGCCTATGACTTTCGCAATGCCATCTATCAGAAGTTGCAGCGTCTTTCCTTTAGTTATCACGACCGCGCTCAAACAGGGCAGCTGCTCTCCCGCGCCACCAGCGACGTGGAGCGCATCCGCTTTCTTACCGGCCGCGGCCTGCTGCGCCTAGTGGATTCAGCGGTGCTGTTCCTCGGCACAGCTATCATCCTGATCAGCAAGAACTGGCAACTGGCCGTTCTATCGCTGATGACGCTGCCGATCCTGGTGATCGTGGCGCAACGCTTTAGCTCTCGCGTGCGGCCTCTCTTCCGCCTGGCACAGAACCAGCTGGGCGACCTGACGACGCGCATCCAAGACAATCTGACTGGCCTGCGCATCGTCAAGGCGTTTGCCCAAGAAGACGCCGAGATCCAGCGCTTCAAAGATCAGAACGAGGTGCTTTTCGACACAAACATGCGGGCGGCCAGAGCGCGTTCCAATTACGGCCCGTTGCTCGACCTGATCGCCAGCCTGGGGACCGTTTTCATCCTCTGGTATGGCGGCAGGCTGGTCATCAACGGGCAACTCACGCTGGGTGAATTGGTGGCTTTCAACAGCTACCTCCTGCAGCTCGTGTCGCCGATGCGCCGTCTCGGCTTTCTCGTCTCGATGCTTTCCCAGGCGCAGGCATCCGGAGAGCGGATCTTTGAGATCCTGGATGCCGAATCGGAGGTCAAAGAGTCGCCAAATGCCTATACGCTGCCCCGTCTGCAAGGCGCTGTCGAGTTCGACCACGTAACCTTCCGCTATTTTGGCTCTGCCCAGCCCGTGCTGCGCGATGTCTCCTTCCAGGCACAGCCCGGCCAGGTGATCGCCATCCTGGGAGCCACTGGTTCGGGCAAGAGCACTATCATCAACCTGATCCCTCGCTTCTATGATTGCAGCGAGGGGAGCATACGCATTGACGGGCATAACATCAAGGACGTGACTATTGACTCGCTGCGACGCCAGATCGGCATTGTGCTGCAAGAGACGCGCCTCTTTGCCGCCTCCATCCGCGAGAACCTCACCTTTGGTCGGCCAGAGACGACGGAAGAAGAGATGATTGCCGCCGCCAAGGCCGCTGCGGCACACGACTTTATCATGTCCTTCCCGCAGGGTTATGATACCCTCGTAGGCGAGCGAGGGGTAACGCTCTCCGGCGGGCAGCGGCAGCGTATTGCCATCGCGCGCGCACTGCTGGTAGACCCGCGCATCTTGATTCTCGATGATTCCACCTCCAGCGTGGATGTCGAAACCGAACGCCAGATCCAGCAGGCATTGGACCGACTGATGGAAGGACGCACCAGCTTTGTCATCGCGCAACGCCTCTCCAGTGTGCGGAATGCCGACTTGATCCTGGTGCTGGACCACGGGCGCTTGGTGGCGCAAGGCAAACATGAAGACCTATTGCGCGAAAGCGGCATCTATGCCGAGATCTTTTACTCACAGCTCAACCCGGACCGTCAGCCGAGTCCGGTGGCGGCGGACTAGGAGGACAGGCATGGGTATGCATACCGGCCCGCGGGGGCTGATCGGCGGCTATCACGACGAGGAGGGAGCCGTCTTTGATCCACATGTCATGGGTCGTCTGGCCGCCTATCTCTCGCCACACTGGGGGAAAATGGCGCTGGCAGCGGTTCTGACATTGGTCTCGACCGGCCTCGCTCTCCTGTCGCCCTACCTGGTCAAGATCGCCATTGACACGTACATCAAACGGAGCGATGTGGCCGGACTGCTGCGCATCTCCCTCGTCGCCGCGGGCGTCCATGCGCTCAACTATGTGGCGACATCGCGACAGAACTATATCCTCTCGTGGGTGGGGCAACGCATCCTTTTCACGATGCGCGCCCAGCTCTTCTCCCATCTGCAGCGCCTGTCGCTGGCTTTCCATGGCCGTCACATCGTCGGCGTCCTCATCTCACGCATCCTGAACGATGTCGGCGTCATCAACGAGCTGATCGCTAGCGGCTTTATCAGCCTCCTGGGGGATGCCGTTTTGCTCATCGGGACGATCACCCTGATGGTGATCATGAGCCCCCGCCTGGCGCTCTTGACCTTCTCGGTGTTACCGGTAATGGTGCTGGCGACCGTTATCTTCTCCCGCTATGCCAAGCAGGCTTACCGGGATACGAGGGAAAAGATCGGGGCCATGACGGGCGATTTGGCAGAGAACATCGCCGGCATGCGGGTCGTCCAGGCGTTTGCCCAGGAAGAGATGACCGGTCGCCACTTCGAAGAGCTCAATGCGGCGAATCGAGATTCGAACATTCGGGCGATGACATTATCCTTCATCTTTCTGCCTGTCTCCGATCTCCTGGGCACGCTAGCGGTGGTGATCGTGCTCTGGGCAGGCGGCACGTGGGTGGCCAAAGGAGACCTGACGCTGGGCACAGTGGTGGCGTTCATCACCTATGTAACACGCTTCTTCCAGCCGATCCGCGACCTGAGCCAGGTGTATACCACCTTCCAAGCGGCGATGGCCGGCGGCGAGCGCGTGTTCTCACTGCTGGATGAGCCGATCGACCTGGATGATGTGCCCGGGGCCGAGCCGCTGCCGCCGATCGAAGGGCACGTCAAGTTCGAGCATGTAACCTTCGCATATGAGAAGGATGTGCCGGTCCTACGCGATGTAAATCTGGATATCCCGGCAGGCGCGACGGTGGCATTGGTGGGACCAACGGGGGCAGGCAAAACCACCATCGCCAGCCTCGTCGCGCGCTTCTACGACCCAATCCAGGGGCGCATTCTGGTTGATGGCCACGACATTCACGGGGTGACGCTGCGCTCTCTGCGCTCACAACTGGGAATCGTGCCACAAGAGCCGTTTCTCTTCCAGACGACCATTGCCGACAACATCCGCTTTAGTCGTCCCGACGCCACCGACGCGGAGGTCGAAGAGGCAGCCCGGCTGGCGAATGCGCACGAATTCATCATGACGCTGCCAGAGGGATACGCCACCCCTATTATGGAGGGAGGCGTCAACCTCTCGCAGGGACAGCGGCAGCTCATCTGCTTTGCCAGAGCGATCTTGGCCAACCCGCGCATCTTGATCCTAGATGAAGCGACTTCCAGCGTGGACACGCGCACCGAGGTGCTGATCCAGGATGCGCTCCGCCGTCTCCTGAAGGGCCGGACTTCGCTCGTTATCGCGCATCGTCTCTCCACGATCCGCGAAGCGGACATGATCTGCGTGATCAGCGGCGGCGAGATCGTGGAAACGGGTACCCACGAGGAGCTGCTGGCGGCCAATGGCATCTACGCCGGGCTCTATCAGCAGCAGTACGCACTCCAGAGCTGATTGATCAGTCCGAACAGAAAGAAGCCCAACGATATCTTGCGTTGGACCTCTTTTCTCCTTACCCACAGACAGCAGCTAGACAATCAGTACCCGATAGCCAGCCTCCAGATACGGCGCCAGGCTGACATGGCCAGAGGCATCGTACACCAACGGCAGCCCTTCCTCCGCCGTGGCGGCGAGCGCCTGCGCCTGTGTGGCACACGCCTTGCACACGGCCACAATCAGGCCACTTTCTTTCACTCTCTGGTACAACAGGTGTCGTCCGTGCTGCGGATCGGGGAGGAGGAGCAGCCAGCGCGGCGACTCGCCTTCTAGGATGATCGTGGCCTCTCCGCCACGGGCGACGATATCCAGCGCCCAGATAAAGGTGTGCACTAATCGGCAGGGCATCTCTAGCCCGGCCATCAACACTAGCGCAACCTTGTTCACCGCTTGCCTCCTAATTGATCTTGCCCACGATAGTCATATAGACGGTGCTCTCGGCGGTGCCGTCCACCCCCAATATCTCATTGGCCTCGCCATCAAAGAGGGCGGCGATCTGGCAGCTTCCCAGCCCTAACGCCACGGCTCCCAATGCAACGTTCTGTGCGATATGCCCCGCATCCAGATAGATATAGCGATAGGCGCGCTGTCGGTACTTCCATTTAGAGCGTTCGAAAACCGCCGTCCAGATGAACAACACGTTACTGTGATATACCATCTCCTGATCGAGCGCCGCCCTAGCGGCCGCCAGTCGGAAATCGCCCGTTCTGAGCTGTTCCAGCTCGTGCGTTTCGACCGCGTAATGGTAGATGCCTGGCGCAATCCCCTGGACGTTATGTATGGAGAGATAGGTCTCGATAGGGTAGAGCGCGCCTGCCGAAGGCGCGGCGCGGAAAGCGTGCCCGCCTCGCACCTGTGTGATTCCCTGTGCGGCCCAGAGCAGCAACGATAGCTCTGGCTCCGACATCGTCTTGCCGCTAAAGCGCCGCATGCTCCGCCGCTCGCGTATACAATCCCATAGCCCCGCGCCATCACGGTTCTGCGGCGTGCTCAACGTGACGCGCGGCGCCGATGGATAGCGCTTGTAGGTCTCTGGCTGGCGCGACCAGTCCAGCGGGCCGCCGAAACTCTGTCCGCGCACATATTTGGTCTCTTCCTGGAAGGCATCGCCGACGCCCGGCTTGCTCATAGTTCTCCTTTCCCTCAACTCATCTACGCGCGCTCGCGCCGATCCGCTTTCCATTTTAGACAGGGGCGCATGTGCCGCAAATGATGGGCGATTGCGTGCTCATCGCCCATAGCGGTGATCGGTGCTATAATCAGGCCGAGATAGGCATGGAGGTCAGAGACGATGAAGATCGGCCTGAGGTCACACAATGGCGCGGAAGAGCGGTTGCGCTACGCCCAGCAGATCGGCGCTGACGGCGCGAGCATCTGGGGTGAGGCGTTGCCAGGCTACAGAGAGAAGGGCTACGCCACTGCTGACACGCTGCGCGAGATGCGGGAGCGATTCGCGCGCTACGACCTAGAGCTGACCGGCGTGGGCCTCGGCGGGCAGGTGGTCAAGAATCAACTCCTGGGCCGGCCGGGCCGCGAACGGGATGCGGAGAACGTCTGCCGCACGATTCAGGCGATCGGCGAGGCGTATCGTGATACTGACGCCTCGCCGGTGCTAATCATTGATCAGCGTGTAACCTACTGGGTGCGCGAAGGAGTCACGGGCGGCGCACGCGTGCCAAACGGGCCAGGTGGAGCCTATCTCTATACCTTTGACATAGCGCGCTTTGGCGGGCAGATGGACGCACCCGCCGGCGAGGTCTCACAGGCAGAGGTATGGGAGCGGATGGCATACCTGTACGAGCGGATCATCCCCGTCGCGGAAGAGGCCAGGGTTCGCCTGGCGACTCATCCCGACGATCCGCCGCTGGCCTATTACCGAGGCGTACATCAGGTTCTGAACAGCTTTGCTGGCTTCAAGGAGTTCATCGCGCGCTTTCCCAGCCCATACAATGGGTTGCTGCTCTGCCTGGGATGCATGCAGGAAGCGGGGGAGGATGTCCCGGAAGTCATCCGCTACTTTGGGGAACGCGACAAGATCTTTTACGTGCACTTTCGGAACGTGCGGGGCAAAGTGCCGCAATATGCCGAGGTTTTTCCTCATCAGGGGGACATGGATGCCGTCGCGGCGCTACGGGCGCTACGCGACGTCGGCTACGACCGCTACATCGTCGCCGACCATCATGTGGGCCTGTTGGGAGATACGGAGTGGTCGCACATGAGCCAGGCATGGCATGTTGGCTACTTTATCGGGCTAATGCAAGGGCTCGGCATACGATAGATGAGAACGTATGCGCGAAACCTTGACATCCGCCACTGCATAGACTATAATACAAGCAACAGTAGATCGTTTTTCGATGGCCTCTGCAAGTATATTTGGGGTGGCTTGCAGCAGGAGGTGTTCTATGCCAAGTATGCTTATGCAAGAGCTGGAAACCTACCGCCGTGAACGAGAGCGGTTGCTCTCACGCGCGAGAGGGAAATATGTGTTGATCAGCAAAGAAAAAGTGCTGGGAGTATTCGATACCGAGCAGGACGCGATCCGGCAGGGATACCAGCAGCTGGGAAATGTGCCATTCCTGACCAAGCAGATAGTCGAGGTCGAGCCCGTGCAGCAATTCGTCTCCCAGATGCTGGATATCTGACATGCCATCACTGACGCAGACGTTGCCGAATCTGGAGGCGGATGGGCCATGTTTGCGGGTAACCGTTGCCATCACGTCGGCTGCAGAGGAGGCCTTCAGCAAGGAAGCTCGGCCTATTCCGCCACCCATTGCAGTTGTGGCGCTGATTGATACTGGCGCGACGGGCACAGTCATCCAGCAGGGGCTGGCGCAGCAGCTTGGCTTGCAGCCAGTGGGCGCCGCGTGGATTCAGACCCCGGCCTCTAGCGATGTCCTTTGCGACAAGTATGCGGTCCGGCTCTCTTTTATGGACGGACTGATGACGCTGGATACCACTGTCATCGAAGCGCCACTGCGCGGGGTGCCAATCCAGTGCCTGATCGGGCGAGATGTGCTATCACGCAGCATCCTGATCTACAATGGCAACATCAAGCAGTTCACGATCTGCTTTTAGGAAAGCGGCCCCACCGGCGATCGCTGGTGGGGCCGCTGTGTGATGCGACGCCGTCCTCCAACTCTGACATCCACCACCTGATCTTCCCGCTTATCTTTGTGTCCAGGGCAACCACCGTCGCGTCTTCGGGGAAAGGATGACTCTTGCCTCCGAATTGACGTCAAGATTGACAGGACATCTCATATATCCCCGCAACCAACCGGGCTGAAGCAACGTCCTCATATGTAAGAAGATCGCCGACCCACGTCAGCACACCGAACCGGCAAGGAGTGTCAGTCGGCGGGTGGGCATTTGACATAGCCGTGCGAAGCAAATGTGCTATAATGAGCTATGCAGGCGTCAGCCCGGAGATCCCCCTAGATGCGTGGCGGCGAGCATAGCGGCGCTGATTTGGCAAGGTGGATGTAAGGAGGGGAAGAAGATCACAATGCGTAGACAGAGCAGATTCAACGTGGTGTGGCGCTGTTTGGCAGTATCGGTGTTGATCCTAACTGCACTGGGCGCTGGTTGGCAGTTCACACCGCCAGTCATGGCGTTGGAGAACTATGGCCCCTGGAGAGCCGAATACTTTGACAACCAGAATCTGACGGGCGCTCCCAAGCTGGTTCGCACAGACAACTTTATCGATTTCGGCTGGAATCTGGATTCGCCCGATCCTTCCATCCCGAACGAGCATTTTTCGGTGCGCTGGACAGGCTTCATCCACTTTGCTGGCGGCACCTATCGCTTCACCGTCGTCACGGATGATGGTGTGCGCCTCTGGATAGACGAGCAGCCAGTGCTGGACAAGTGGCAAGTGCAGCCCGAGACCAGGTATGAAGTGCCGATCACGCTGGCCGCCGGCTACCACTATGTCCGTATGGAGTATTTCGATAACACGGATCGGGCGGTCGCCAAGATGTTCTGGGAGCGCGTAGATGGCGCGGCGCCAGTGCCCACCAGCGCCTTCAGGGGCGAATATTTCGGCAACCGCTGGCTTTCTGGCGCGCCTGTAGTGGTCCGCCAAGACGCCGAGATCAACTTTAACTGGGGCTATGGCGCACCTGACGCGGCCCTGCCGGCCGATTGCTTTTCGGTGCGCTGGACACGTGAGCTCTTCTTCAATGCCGGGAACTACACATTCTTTTCCCGCACCGATGACGGCGTGCGCGTCTGGGTAGATAGCACACTGGTGATTGATCGCTGGTTTGACCAGAGCGCGACCACAACCGCCAGCAAGACCATATACGTCAGCCAGGGCAATCACGCCGTGCGCGTTGAGTATTATGAGAATGCAGGCGTTGCCTCGGCGCAGGTATGGTGGCAGGCCGGCGGGGTGATTCCGGCGCCAGTGACACCGGTGCCGGTGCCTCCAGCGGTCACAGAGGTCATCGTGGATGATCTCAGTGCCGGGTTTAGCCGGAGCGGGCCACCTTCCGGCTGGTTCCAGGCAAGCATCGGCTATGGCGGGCACATGTTCTACACCTATAACAGCGTCTATCAGGTGTTGAACGCGGCGACCTGGACGCCCAGGCTATCTAGCGCGGGGTACTACGATGTCTATGCCTTTATCCCGCGCAACTATGCCGACACCCGTGCGGCGCGCTATCGCGTCTTTCACAATGGTCAGCGCGACGACGCCGTGATCGCCCAGGCCCTCTACTTTGACCAGTGGGTGAAGCTCGGCACCTTCTACTTTCATGCGGGCGGCGGCGAGTATGTCTATCTCGCCGACAACACCGGTGAAGCGTACGCGAGCAAGCGTCTCGGCTTTGACGCCATCAAATTCGTGCTCAAGGGTGCTGTAGCGCCATCGCCGACACCCGTTCCGCCGCCGCCACCGGTTTGCGCCATCCTGCCGCAAGCAGGGTTCGGCAATATCTGGAACAACAATGCGACGGTGCGCAGCCGGCTGGGTTGCGCCCTCGCGCCGGAGCAGTCGCTCTGGTGCGCGGAACAAGGATTCCAGGGCGGCTATATGTTCTGGCGTTCCGATACCCGCACCATGTATGCCCTGTACAACACCGGCACGTGGCAGAGCTTTGCGGACACGTGGGACGAGGGGCAGCCAGCGTCTGACCCGAGTCTCATCCCGCCGCCAGGCTTCTCCCAGCCTGTGCGTGGCTTTGGCAAGATCTGGCGAGAGCAGGCGGGGGTACGGGGCCGTCTGGGTTGGGCGACCGAAGCCGAGCGTGGTCTGTTCGCCGCCATCGAGCCGTTCCAGAATGGCCTGATGATCTGGAGCAACGCCAAGGGAACCTTCGTCATCTACAATGACGGCACCTGGCAGCTTTTCCGCTAGAACCTGCGGTGATACGTGATGCAACGCGGGCCACCCTTCGCGGGTGGCCCGCGCCATGATGTTCGTCGCTGGCGCGACACCTGACGCGCCGCCCACCTGCCGGTGGCAGCACGTGATGCCACTGTGATCAGAAGCTCTCGCATTCTCTCTGCCGTTCATCTCCATCTTGTCATCCCCTTTCTCATCCCCGCCGAGACACCACCGCCCATCCGAGCGCTGAAGCGGCTTTGGCAACAAGAGCTGAATCAGGTATAATGACGCGACGTGTAGATATGGGCGCAAATGCCGCGTGGCGCGCCCGCCAAAACGATAGGATGAACGATTGATGAAAAGAAAAACGGGAAAGCTCCCGTGGCGTATGCTGGCGATCCTGGGCGCGTTGCTTTTCGGGCTGGCGTTGAGTGGCTGCGCGCTGGGCGACGTGCTCCGCTTTGCCCGGTCGCTGCGAGAGAGCAGGCCCAGGGCGACAGCGATCCCGTCGGCAGCGACGCCCACACGCTTGGCGGTGCGTACGCTTGCGCCCTTGGCGACAGCGACTCTGCGCCCTTCCGCCACCCCTACGGCCATGTCCACGCCGACACCCACCCAGACGGCGACCAGAGCGCCGGGCCTGCTGCGCCTGGACAGGCCATCCTTTTCCCAGTTGCAGGAAGCTTTGACCGACTTGGAGCCTGGTGATCGCTTTCAGCTCGTGCTGGATGACAAAACCGTGACAACAGAGGCGGCCACATACTTGCAGGACGTGGAAATGCCATTGACTGTCAGGGATCTCAAGATCACGTTCGAGCCGGGCCAGGTCAAGCTCACAGCGCAGGTGCCGCTGGGCTTTTTCAACGTCGGGGCTTCAGCTACAGGGGTGTGGCGCGCTGTGGACTGCGCCTTTGAGGCGGCATTGGTAGACCTGCGCGTGGCGGGCCAGCCGGCTCCCGCCACATTGCGCGATCAGGTCGCCGATGCGCTGGCGAGCGGCCTGGCGACTCTGGCGGAGGCGCCGGTCTGCTTTACCGACGTGATCCTCCGCAATGGCGAGGTGGAGATCATAGGTTATCGGGAGTGATCGGCAGAAGAATTTTAAACTTCAGTTGACCGCTTTATGAGCATTTCAGGCTTGACAAATCAGATAAGGTGCGTATAATCATAGCCAGAAGAGGTCCTGAGAAGCTAATGCAGTACTTAACGGACCGGCAGCTTTACAACCTCATATCGGTGAGCAGAACGAGTAGTCGTACGAAGGGCTTGTTCGTGAGGTAGAGGAAAGGTATGGCGACATACCAGGGAGCTACCAGGCCAGACGGAAAAATCGGGAGATTTCTACCCGGATGGTGAGTCAGGGAGTAGTGAACTGGGGGAAACCTCAGAAAGCGAAAGTTGACAGGCGGCAAAGATTACTGGTACGAAGGCGAGTTCCGAGCAAGTCGAAAGGCCGGAAGGCTTGGTAGATGAGCGCATCTGGTCAGAGGTAAATGCCAAAGACAGGGCGAACCGAGTGAGGAGTGTGACTGGCGAAAGCCAGTAAGAGTTGGCGGAACCGGGAAGACAAGCAAAGGTTACTTGGGGCCTCTTCGGTTGTTAGAGCAAAGAGCCGACCCCTTTGAGGTCGGCTCTTTTTCATGCCGCTTTTCCTAGCTGGCGTACACTTCCGGCTTGAGAACGGCGATGAAAGGCAAGTTGCGATAACGCTGGCGATAATCCAGCCCGTAGCCGACGACGAAGCGATCCGGGATCTCGAACCCCTGATAAGCGATATCGAGGTCTATGAGCCGCAGACGTGGCTTGTCCAGTAGCACACACACCTGCAGACTGGCGGGATGTCGCGTGCGCAGGTTCTTGAGGATGTAGCCCAAGGTAAAGCCCGTGTCAATGATGTCCTCAACAAACAGCACGTGCCGCCCCTCAATCGGTTCCTCTAAATCCTTGACAAACCGCACCACGCCTCGCGTGCGCTCTGAGGGCCCATAGCGCGAAATCGCCATGAAATCCACCGACACCGGGATCGTTACAGCGCGCAGCAGGTCAGCCATGAAAAACAGGACGCCACGCAGCACTCCGACCATCAACAGATCCTTGCCCGCATAGTCGCGGGAGATGGCTGCGCCCAGCTCATGCACGCGCTTCTGAATGCGCGCGCTGCTGATCAGTACCTCGCTGATGTCATCCGCCACATACGGTGGGATCTGATCTTCAGGCGTTAGCGGGCATGTCGCTGTCGTCACTGTTCTTCAGGGCCTCCTCACCCACCAGATCATTCCGGCGTTCCTGTAAGCCATACTTGAATAGCAGCTCGCCAAAGGCGGCGCGGTTTACCAGCTTGATGCTGATATTCGGGTAAAGCTCCCGCAACCGGCGGATTTTGCGGTTCTTGCGGGCGATCAGCTTCTGGCGGATGGTGGTCAGCTCGATATACAGGTCATATTGAGGCAGATAGAAATCGGGGCTGAATGCCTCGACCACCTCCCCGTTTTCATCCGTCTCCAAGGGGAAGGAGGTCGGTTCGTATTGCCACTCGATCTGGTAAAAGTCCAGAATGCGGCTGAATTCCTCTTCGCTAGGATGAGCAAACTTGGGCCGGCTTTGCGAAGGTAGCTTTTTGTCTTTCATACCCTAGTTTCGATAGCGCGGAGGATCACCTCTTGCGCCCACGACAGATCTTCTGGGTCTACATTCAGCATCATATGATACAACTGCGGGTCCAGCCATTGTACCCCGTATTGGCGGCGCAAGTAGTTAGCCCGCGCTCGATCGCTGGCAACGATGCGGTTGATAGCAGCCTCTTCATCTAGGCGCTCGCGCACCATGAGATAGCGCAGCCGACGCGCAGTGGACGCGATAACCTTAACATGCAGCGCAGACGGCTCCTGCCCCAGGACGACCTGGCCGCCCCGCCCCACGATGATGACCTGACCCTCCGCAGCGGCCTCGCGAATGATGGCTTCCACCGCCCGACGGTATGCCTGCTTGGCCGCTGTGGGCGGGCGAATGCCCAACAGGTTGAGCTCGTCAATATCGGCCAGAGCAGCCTCTGCGGCCCCGGAAGCTCGCGCCGCGGCGTCAATGATATCGCGACCCAGGCAACGCCAGCCTAGGCGTGCGGACAACGCTTCAGCCAGCACATCTCCTCCGCTCGCTAGCTGTCGTGACAAGGTAACCACTCTCACCCGGGCCATTGCTTGCCAACCTCTCTCACACATTCGGCGTTGCGACACCGGCAGATCGTGGCGTCCTGCCGCAAGCGCATACTTGGCTCACCCGCCTTTGCGCGGATCAGTTAGGCCGCGACACCGGCGCTTGGCGCAACACCTCCCAGACGGGATCATCCCGCATATAGTCCTGCATGCCACAGTAATAATTCACTTCGCCGTCCCGCACCACCTGGCCATGCCCATACTGCCAGAGCAGATATCCGTCCACACCTTCGGCGAGCGACTGCGCCAGGTCTGCTGCGATCTTTTCCGCCCGCTCGGCCAATACGCCATCGTAGAGGAGATGGCAGCCCTCGTCATAGGCTTCGCTGTAAGCCTCCCCGACAAAAACCGGCTTGTTGAGCTCGCGCGCGACCTCCATCTCGCCGAGGTACTCGACGCCCACCGGCCGGTGGATGCTGATCACATCCACCGTCGGGATGGCATGCAGGCAGAGATACGTCTCTCGTGTGGGATCAATGCGCATCACGCCAACAGAGATGAGGTGACAGGGATCGAGCGCTTTGATCTCCCGCGAAACCTGGGCCGCCCAACGAACCAGATGCGCCGGGCAGTTCCCGTAGATATCGCCAGAGCAGTTCGGCTCATTCATGAGCTCCCACATCATGATCTCTGTGCGCCCGCGGAATCGCGTCACTGTCTCGCGCACATGCGGGAGGTATTCCTCGCGAAGGCGGTCGCTGTTGTCGAACCACCAAGCGCCCTTGTCCCAGTAGTAGTTCTCGAGCGTAACGATGAACCGCACCCCGTATTTGCCGCCCAAGTCAAAGAGGTGCTCGGCGCGATCCAGGTTGTGCTGCGGGTAGAGCCAGACGCGCAGCGCTGTCACGCCCACGCCTGCCAGATAGGAGACCACCTTTTCCATCTCTTCCTCAGGGAAATAGTCCTCCAGGAGGTACGAGACATTGGTCCCCACAAAGGTGAAAGGCTTCCCCGCCAGGTAGAGCTGATCCCCTTGCCGGATCACCATCTGCGCGCACATTTCTGGATCCCACCCTACAGCCATGTCGCTGCCCCCAGCAGAAGGATCACAGAGCCCATTGGGTTGCAGCACGGCCATCTCTGGTGGGGGCACAGACTCTACCTCCGTCGCCGCCTGCGAGGTCATTTGCGCGCTCTGCTTTTTGGCAAGGGGCGAAAGCCCAATGACCGGCGCACGCAGCAAGTCCTCGATATACATCCGCCGCGTCGTCGTGGGGAAACGGATACTGGGCAAGTAGTAGGAATTCCCCTCCGGCTCGGTGGGGGAAGGCAATGGTTGGGCAGAGACGGGAAACGGCACACACACGGCAATCACTAATGCCGCCAAGAACGCCCGCGCTAACCCTGTCCACAAACGGAACAGGTGCTTCATCTGAATTGTCTCCTTACAGGCTCAGGGTACGCGTCCCTTCGGGGGAGCCAACGATCACCAGGCTGGTGTACCCGAGAAACAGCCCGTTCTCGACCACGCCCGGGATGTTGTTGATCTCTTTCTCCAGGGGGGCAAGCTCCGCAGCAGGAGGGATGATACAGTCCAATATATAGTTCTCTTCGTCGGTGATATAGGGCCCCTGCACGCCGCGACGCAGGGTGGGCTGGCAGCCGAGCCGCTCCAGTTCGCGTGCGCAGATGTTCCAGCCAAACGGGATGACCTCCACAGGCAACAGGAAGTGGCTACCCAGAAACGGTACCAGCTTGGATTCGTCTACCACAATGATCTCGCGCTCACTGGCACGGGCGACGATCTTTTCGTGCAAGAGCGCGCCGCCGCCACCCTTGATCAGATTCCCCTGCGGGTCCACCTCGTCTGCGCCGTCAATCGTCAGCGCGATGCACGGGTGCTCTTGGAGCGTCGTCAGCGGGATACCCAACTCCCGCGCCAGTCGCTCCGTCTCGCGCGAGGTGGGGATGCCCACGATATCCCGCAGCGCGCCATCCTTTAGCAACCTGCCGATCTCGCGTATCGCGTAATAGGCAGTCGAACCGCTCCCCAGGCCCAAGACCATGCCGCTTTCGACAAACGCCACAGCCCGTTTCCCGGCAAGCTCTTTCGGATTCATCACAGATGCGCGGTGATACTCCTTTGTCCTATGTGTAGGCTCTTCATTACTTATTGTAACACACCTTGCGCCTCTGTCAATTATTCTTTTTGCCTATGTCATATATCCGCAAGACTGATGGAGAAAGCAAACAGAGGTTGAACAACCCGGTCCGTCATTGCGCGCGCAGCCCGCGAAGCAATCCCCTGCTGGCCGCTTGGAGATTGCTTCGGGCTTTGCTCTCGCAATGACAGAGCGCAGGTGATTCGGTCGCCTCTCCCTCGCGATGACATGAATGGTTCAGGCCGTGTCCAATTCTTGGTTGACTTGACGGGGCCGGGCTGCTGCCTGCTGTCGGAAGTAGCTCTGCTCGATATAGTTGACGTTAAGGGGTGACTCTGGATACGCGCCTGCACTTGCCGAACGCCGCCAGGAAGGCAGCAAGTGAACGGGCAAGGCATCATGCCACACGAAGCCAAGATCGGGGCCTGATTTCTTGGCAGCAGACTTTACGCGATGAACTCGACATCCTCCTTTGGCCTCGCTGCATTTCGCGCTATAATTCGCTAACACCAAAATAGAAAGCGTGGGCGACACATGAACTGGAGCGATATCCTTCTGGATCCCAGAGTTCTCGTCACCTTTATCATATGCGCTATTCTGGCAGCCATCGCCGTCTGGGCGGCCGTGAACCTGACCCGGCGCAGACAGGAGCACCTCCTCAAGGCGCAGCAGCATGCACAGGAGGAGACCATCTCTCGCGTCCTTGACTCTTTTGCCAAAGACAAAGATGAGATCATCACCGAATACGAGAGCAAGCTCCGCCAAGCCGAGCAACGCCTCTCGGCCTTGGAAAAGGAGAACGCTCGCCTGAAAGAGCGCCTGGCGCAAGGCGGCTTTCTGGGCATGTTTGGCGGCCGACAGCGAGACGTGGTCAGCGCGCTACTGCTGGAAAACGAGCAACTGCACGAGCTGCTGGAGCAGCGCCAAACGCAGATGCGAGAGATGGTGGGCGATCTCACCGGCAAGCTGCTCGATCGGCTGGATGAGCAGATTGCCGATAGCAATCGCGCCATCCGCTACAAACAGGTGCTTTTGTCCGCCTTTTTGCAGCAACAAGAGGTCAGAGGGCTGCTGGACCGTTTCCTGGCCGAAGGTCGAATCACCCCGCCGGGAGAGGCTGGGTTGCCGGCGCCAATAGAGCCGGATCAGTCAAGCCCATCTTCTTCATAACGCGCGTTTCATACCCGAAGAGGAGGGGGGCGGTTTTCGATGAGGGCGACGCTATTGGACGCGAGTTCCGGGGCATTCGTTGCCGAGATCAATTGCATCATCCGCGACTATCGGGATCCGGAGGGCGACCTCGCTGGCGAAGAAGGCGTGTTCGATGTCGTTGAAGCGCACCGTGAGATCGGTATCGGTCCAGCCAAGTTACGTCTAGAGGATGGCAGGCAGGCGTCGGTTATCGTGGAAAAACTGAAACAGGACGCCGACACTGGCCGCACCAAGGGGATCTTTTGGCTTCTGGGCAAACCGAAGAGATAGCCTCTGGCCGGCGGCAGTTTGCTGTCGTCGGAGAGGGGTGAAAATCGAGAGGAGACATGATGATCCAGCGCGCTCTTGAGATCAAGGACCGGATCGTGCAACTGCGGCGCGATATCCACCAGCATCCGGAGCTCTCCTTTCAGGAGATTCGCACTGCCGACCTTGTGGCCGACACGCTGCGTGAGCTGGGAATCCGCGTGCAGACGGGAGTCGCCAAAACCGGCGTCGTGGGCTATCTCGGCGAAGGGAAGCCGGTGGTGGCGCTCCGCGCAGACATGGACGCATTGCCGATCCAAGAGACGAACGACGTGCCATACGCCTCCGTGGTACCGGGCGTAATGCACGCCTGCGGACATGACGCGCACACCGCGATTCTCCTGGGCGTGGCCACGCTATTGCACGATCTACACCTGCCGGGGCAGGTGCGCTTTCTCTTTCAACCGGCGGAAGAGGCGGCAGACGAGACAGGCAAGAGCGGCGCCGAGTATATGGTAGCCGCAGGCGTGATGGATGGTGTGGATGCCGTCATGGCATTGCATGTGGCCACCGATCTGCCCTGTGGCACTATCGAGATCAGCAGCGGCCCAAACTCGGCAGCGGTGGATAGCTTTTACGGCAGCGTCATCGGCGCAGGGTGTCACGGCGCGTATCCGCAGATGGGCCTAGATCCTGTATGGCTCGCGGCGCAGGTAATCAACGCCATTCACGGCATCGTCCCAAGGCGCATTGACCCGCTCCAGCCCGCAGTCATTTCCGTATGCCAGATTCACGCGGGGACTGCCGAGAACATCATCCCGGCCCGGGTAGAGCTGTCCGGCACCATTCGCAGCATGGATGCGGCTGTGCGGGACCAGCTGGGGCGCGAGCTGGAACGGGCCTTCGGGGTGGCCAAGGCGCTCGGCGGGGACTATGAATTGCGCATTGTCCGGCTGATTGGCCTGACGCAGAACGATCCGTGCGTTGCCACGCTGATCCAGCAGGTGGGCAGGGATCTACTGGGTGCGGAGCGGGTCGCGCCACACCGCGGCGGCATGGGCGGCGAGGATTTCTCCGTGATGACGGCAGCAGCGCCGGGCGCGATGTTCAGCCTGGGCGTGGCAATGGAGCCGATCCGTTCTGCACACAGTAGCCGTATGGATATCAACGAAGACGCACTGCCGATAGGCGCGGCTATCCTTGCGGAAGCCGCGCGCCGGCTTTTGACCGGCGAGTTCAGCCTTTAGCGCCGCGCAGGGGTCAGCACAGCTCAGAGGGCACATCCAGTCTCCCTCAAGTGCTGGTTGATGCGTGTCTGGGCCGCGGGATTTGGCCTAACCAAAGAGATGGGAGATAATCTCGCCGGGCATCCGGTCGCGGTTGGCAGCCGTTACATAAAAAGAAGTGATCAGCACGCCCCCCAGTTGCTGCTGGTACACCTGCAACAGCGCCTCCCGCACGATCACCAGGGAGCGGGGCACGGCATTCTGCCGCACGAGAGCGAGCGTGACGGCAAACCCGCCGCCGCGATGCAGCTCCAGCGGTCCCACTTCGTCCACCACCAGCAGATCGCACCCCTCGCGGGGCGCGTTCTCCAGGATACGCTGCCCCCACTCTAGCGCCCCCTGGTCAAAGGCGTACATGCCGACGGTCCGACGTTGCTCATCCTCGCTCACGCGCGCCAGCACGCGTTCGGCACCGGTGGCGATATCGCATATCGCGATGCCGATCTTTTTCCCGCGCTCATCATAGAGCACAGGCGTCAGAACGCCGCGCACGACGTAGCCCAAAGCCTGCGCCGATCTGATGACATGCCCGCAGATAGTTGTCTTACCGATGCCGATCGGGCCCGTCACCACTACATGTCTCGTCATGTGCTGAGGCGATCCTCTCGGATGGCGGCGAATCCCACAAGCGCTACAACCCAATCCCATCTAGTTGTGCGCCGCACTTGGCACACCGACCGTTCACAGTGCGCCTTTCCAGCACGCTGAATCCCCATCGCCGGATCACCGTCTCGCTGCATTTGTAGCAGATGGTATCCTCGCCGCCACGACCAGGAACATTCCCCTCATACACGTAACGGAGGCCCGCTTTCAGGCCGATTTCGCGGGCACGGGCAAGGGTCTCCACCGGCGTTACCGGCTTGTCCAAAAGGCGGTACGTCGGGTGAAAGCGGCTGACATGCCAAGGCGTGTCCGGCCCGAGTTCCTGGGCTATAAAGCCGGCGATATCGCGCAGCTCAGCATCGGAGTCATTCAGTGTCGGAATGATCAGAGTGGTTACCTCGACCCAGATATTATACCGCTTCATGAGCTTCAGGCTGTCGAGCACCGGCTGCAGGTGTGCGCCGCACATCTTGCGATAGAACTCCTCAGTAAAGGCTTTCAGATCCACGTTTGCGGCATCCAGATAGGGATGATATTGATCCAGCATCTCGTGGGTCATATAGCCATTGGTTACATAGATGTTCTTGATCCCGGCCTCGTGAGCCAGCTTGGCGCATTCGTACGTGAACTCGTAAGCCACCGTCGGCTCCGTGTATGTGTAGGCAATGCTCTCGCAGCCATAGTGCCGGGCGCCAGCGACAATATCCTCGGGCGGAATCTCCTGGCCGAGGATGCGTCCCTGATCACGCGGCATCTGCGATATCTCGTAATTCTGGCAAAAGGCACAACGAAAGTTGCAGCCCACTGTGGCGACCGAGTAAGCGGTCGTGCCCGGGTAAAAGTGATAGAGGGGTTTCTTCTCCACTGGATCCACTGCGCGTGAGATGATCTGTCTGGATACGAGGGAGTAGAGCGTACCAGCGCGGTTCTCGCGCACCTGGCAGACACCTCGTCGTTCCGGGGAGATGATGCAGCGATGTGCGCAGAGATGGCACTCCACCTTCTGATCATCCCGCTTGGTATAGAGCATAGCTTCCTGTAACATAAGACCACCTCCTGTGCACATTATAGGGCACCCGCACAGGCGCGTCAATCATCCCGATGTGCGACAACGCGGCAATCGCGCACAGGGCGCATGGGCTTACCACGCTGGTCGAGTGCACTGGCCGCAGAACAGGGGGAGCGCGCATGCGCGCTCCCCCTGTTCTGCCCGGTCCCACGGCGTGTATGGAGGTCGCTAGTACTCGACCCGGCGACCCAGCAACAGGCCGAAGGCGTTCTCCAGCGCCAGCAGCAGGAGCGCAAAGAGCAAGTCCACCACGACGGTCAAGGAAAAGGCATTCGCCAGAAGCGCCACCGCATAGACGATCCCCTGTGACCAATCACGCAGGCTTTCGCCCAGGCCAAGCGTCGTGGCCCCCAGGCTCAGCAGCACAGCCACAAAGCCCAGGAAGAGCCCCACCGGCCCCCACGATTGTCGGTCGCTGGCACTCGGCAGCATCGCGTTGCTGATGGCAAAGATCAAGTACAACCAGATCGGTGCGTCGGGCGCGTGAAGGTACGCGATCAACGAGGACCACGATTCGGGGGCGACGAGGGGCGGAACGCCCAGGCCAAAGCGCGCGCAGAGCAAGACGGCAGCACTACCTGTTACAAGGGGCGCCAGTCCAATCAGGCCATAGCGGAACGGATCAGCCGCGCCGATCCGCACCGCGCCATAGTTGAAGCGATGCCGTCCCTTCGGCTCAGGGAATATAG
Source organism: Chloroflexota bacterium (assembly GCA_019873665.1). Taxonomy (GTDB): domain Bacteria; phylum Chloroflexota; class Anaerolineae; order JAAYEA01; family JAAYEA01; genus JAIOAV01. The sequence goes on along the minus strand of JAIOAV010000016.1, from coordinate 3,354 downwards.
ATAATCCCCTGGTACGCACCCCGAGTATCTGGGCAACGCACCAGTGACTCAACTCGTGCAGGACAATTCCGGGCAGAAGGACCAGAAATGTGAGATACATCACAATATCTGGATTCTTTGTCACCAGGAGGATGAAACCTTGCAGATGGCGGTTGAGCCACCGGTCCATGGCCAGCAGCAAGAGCAGCGAGCCGATCAGCCAACCCAGCATCAGCCAGGGACTGAACATGATGTCTCCTGTCGAGTCACGCGCCGCGATTGGCCTAGCAGAGTCCCTTGGCCTGCGCAGAAAGGCGGACGATGCTGACGAAATCGCTCGCCTTCAGGCTGGCGCCCCCCACCAGAGCGCCGTCAATTTCCGGCTGGCTCATGAACTCGACGATGTTGTCCGGCTTGACGCTTCCGCCATACTGGATGCGAATCGCCGCCGCTGTCTCCAGGCCAAAAAGCCGACCGATGACCTCGCGGATCGCCGTCTTGATGATATGGTTCGCGCCCACCCCGGTGGCGGGCTTGCCAGTGCCAATCGCCCAGATCGGCTCGTAGGCGATGATCATCCCCCTCACCTGTGCGACGGATAGCCCCGCCATCCCCTTTTCGATCTGCAACGAGACGAAACTTTCCGTCTCGCCCGCCTCGTTCTGATCCAGGTTCTCGCCGACGCAGACGATCGGGCGCAGGCCATGCGACAAGGCCGCCTTGATCTTGCGGTTCACCGTCTCGTCCGTCTCGCCGAAATACTGCCGCCGCTCCGAGTGACCGATGATCACGTCGTGGCAGAGACCTTGCAGCATCAGGGGCGAGACCTCGCCGGTATAGGCACCCTTTTCCTCCCAGAACAAGTTCTGCGCGCCCAGCTTGATATCCGTATCCCTGAGCAGCGCCGCCACCGATGCCAGCGCCACAAAGGGCGGACACACCACCCTCTCCACGCCTTTCACGCTCAGCAGCTCCGGCAACATCTCTTTTACCAGCGACTCTGCCTCTAAGATCGTCTTGTTCATCTTCCAGTTGCCAGCGATAACCGGTACACGCATCTTTGTTTTCCTCTTTTCCTTACATATTGTCCAGCCGCTCTCGCCGCTGGTTTGGCTTACATGATGTGTCACGGCCCCTTTCGCAGGAGTCGCAGCTGCGCCTCCGCGCTCTGACGCAAGTTCTCGTCGGGCCCGCTGTAGCGGATGGCGGCTTCATAGGCAAGCGCCGCCTTGTCTGGCTCGTGCCTCTTTTCCGCGATCAGGCCGAGCAGGAAGTAGGCAAACGCATATTCGGGACGCTGAGATAGCGCTTCCTCTGTCAGCTTTGCCGCGGCATCCAGCCGATCCTGAGCGATATACACCAGCGCCAGCGAGGCCCGGTAATCCGCGTTGTCAGGCCCCAGGGCAATCGCCTTCTCGTAGGCTTGCGCGGCCAGATTGAGCTTTCCCTGACGCTGATAGAGCGCCGCCAGCGCGCCATATACGAAGGCGTCCTCCTGTCGCGCCAGTGCCTCAAGATAGGCCACCTCAGCCTGCGGCGCAGCGCCACTCCGCTCATACATCAGCGCCAACGAAACGTACACTTCCGCCGACTTTGGTGCCACCCGACGCGCTTCCTCGTAGGCCACCGCAGCAGCCTCATACTCTCCCTTGGCGGTATAGGCATCTCCCAGTCCCAGCAGCGCTTCCAGCGTCTCCGGCGCGATGGCCCGCGCGCGTGTGTACATGCTGATGGCCAGATCGTGCGCGCCCTGCTGGAGGTAGATACTCCCCAGATCAAGATACGGCTCGACCGACATCGGTGCGTTGTGGCCTTCCTGCAAGGCAACTACCTGCTCCAGCGCCTGCACCGCGCGATCCCAATCATGCAGCAGGTAACAGACTGTGCCCAACTGCAACTGGGCCGCGGCATCGTCCGGGCAGAGCGACACGCCCCGTTGGAGCCATGACCGGGCCTGTTCCATGTCTCCCCGGGCCAAGTTCATCTGGCCGAGCGCCAGGTACGGCTCGGCACGACACGGCGCCAGCTCAATGGCCTGCTGATAGTGCTGGATCGCCTGCTCGACTTCCCCGATCTCGCGGTAGAGATCCCCCCACTCGATCTGGAGCACTGGGTCGTCCGGAGATGCTGCATACGCTTTCTCATAGGCGGAGGATGCCTGCGCCATCTGTCCCAGATAGCGATATACCAGCCCCAGGCCACGATATGTCTCGGCGTCGCCATCCCCCTGCTCAAGCGCATGGCGATACGCCTCCAATGCTTCACTATAGAGGCCCAGTGCGCGGTATGTGAGCCCCAATTCCCGCCAGGCGAGCTGATCCGCGGATTCAGCGAGGGCATTGCGCCCCAGCTCCAGCGCGGTATGAAAGGCCGCTTCCGCTCCTTGCGTGTTGCCGGCAGCCAGATACGCCCGACCGAGGCGATTCCACCACGCCGCGTTATCGCTCCGCAACCGCGTAGCGCGATCATACGCCGCGACCGCCTCCTGCCAGCGTCGCTCTTGCATGTACAGATCCCCAGCCAGCACATGAGCGCGATCATCGCCCGGGCGCAACGCCAGAGCAGATGTGATCTCGGCAAAGGCGCGCGCACGCTCGCCGTCTGGATCACACCAGCGACTATAGGCCAGCGCCAGATTGTAGTGCACGGCAAAAGAGCCCGGGTCCAGGCGTGCCGCTTGATGCAGATGCGCCAGCGCGCGCGCCCGCGTCTCTACAGAGTTAGGGGGCTGCTCCAGCAAGAGCAGCGCACGATAGGTGTGCGCTGCCGCCTGTTCCGGCGCCATTTCAGCGGCCGAAGCAAGCGCCAGCGCCTGGTCTAGTGCCGCCGCCGCTGGAGCGCTCTGCCCATCCAAAAAGCAGAGCCATCCCTTGATAAAGAGCACGAGAAAAGAGACGCTATCCGCACGCGCCACGACCGCCAGTTGCTCTGGCTGCGCCAGGGCCGCATCCCCCAATGCTACCAACCGGCGACGGAGGAAATCGCATGTCACCAACTGGCCCTCGGCGCCCTCGCGGACCCAGATGACCGCCGCAGCGTTGTGCTCTACTCCTGCGGCGCGCGCATCTTGCGCGCTCGTCAGGGTGTGGCGCAGCCTCTGCACGCCCAGCCAGCCGCTGGGGAACAGCGCCCGCATCCGCTCCAGCTCCTGCCCGAGCTGATCGCTCCAGCTCACGGCGGACTGGGGCGCTGCGGCCATCAGGACCACGACCTCTGTCGGCGCTGCCGCCCGCCCACGTACATACCACACCGCTCCTGCCGCCATCAACGCAAGCGATGCCAGAACCAGCAGATAGTGCGCGGGCTTGAGGCCACACCGCAAACGATTTCCCCCCACGATGCCCTTCCGTATCTGGCGATTTGCGCACACGGCCC
>JAIOAV010000015.1:27903-58852 GCA_019873665.1 Chloroflexota bacterium | reverse complement strand
GTCCATGCGAGCCTGGCGCTCAAGCCGGGGGAGCTGGACGTCATGGACCTGGCAGGCTTTGCGCGGGACGTGGACGCGCAGCACTATAACGCGCAGCACGTCGAGTACAGCATTAGCTGGGATGGTGACCAAAAGCTTTTTCTGTTCCAGACTGATCTGGGGGCCGGCGTGCCGCGTGATGTGCTCGGCGAGTACCTGCCGGCGGCGCATGCGCGCGGCATCCACGTCTTTATCTACATGAATGTGCACTGGGCGGCCAAGCGATACATCAGCGAGAACCCGGGCTGGGTGCAACGTCGCGTGGATGGCTCGCCGCTGACCGGCATGTATGGCGGCAGCGGCACCTCCTGCTGTGTCAACTCACCCTGGCGTGACTGGATCCTGGCGCTGACAGACGACATGGCACGCAAGTACGAGATAGACGGCATCTTTCTCGATGGTCCCTGTTTTTACGTGGGCACGTGCTACTGCAACTCGTGCCAGAAGCTCTTCCGCGACAAGTATGGGGTGGACATCCGCGAGGTGACCGACGCCAAAAGCCCGCACTGGCGCGATTTTATCGAGTTCCGCTACGACAGCATCGCGCGCTTTGTGGGGGATGTGCGCACAGCGCTGCAAAAGCGGCGCCCGGGCGCGCCCCTCTATATGAACGCCAACGGACTGCATTCCGGCCACGCCAATGGCCGCAACAACCGCAAGCTGATGCAAGTGCAAGACATCCTCGGCGCGGAGGGCGGCTTTATCTTTTACGGGCGGCCCATAGATACTCCGCTCTGGAAGGTGTCGGGCACGGCCAAGTTTTTGGAGGCGCAGGCGGGCGGCAAGCCAACTGTCATATTTACCGCTGCCGGGCACAAGCCGTGGGAATACCCACTCACCCCGCCGGAGATCCGCCTGAGCGTCGCGGCGACCTTTGCAGGCGGGGCTAACCCATGGCTGGGGGGATACGCCAAGGACTTGACGGACCCCTCCATGGTCGCGGTGGCAGACGAGTTGGCGTTCTTCGCGCAGCACGCGGAGATCCTGAATGGCAGCGTGGGGCTGGGCGAGACGGCGCTCCTCTGGTCCGATGATACCGCCGACTATTACGGCTCGCACCTGCCGGAGATCGACTTTATGGTAGACAAACCACAGGCGCTGCGCGAGATTGACTACCAGTCTTCCTTCAGCGGCGGCTATGAGGCGTTGCTGCGCTCCGGCACCCCCTTTGTCGTGGTGGATGATGTAGGGATCAACGAGGAGAAGGCATTGGCGGGCATCAAGACCCTGCTGTTGACCGACGTGGCGTGCATGTCGGATCACACTGCCGCGACGATCCGCGAGTTTGTGCGGCAGGGCGGCACGCTCGTCGCCACCAATAACACCTCGTTGTTCGACGAGAACGGCCGCCAGCGCGCGGATTTCGCACTGGGAGATGTGCTGGGCGTGTCGTATGTCTCGCCGCGCCATCTGTCGCAGTGGGACCTGATCTGGTTGGATGAGGCGTTCCGCCGCGAGTACGGGCTGGAGCGGGAGGACATCCCGTCGCCGACGTATCAGGTGCGCGTCAAGGCGCTGACGGGCGCGCAGGTCGCGGCCCGCTATTATGAACCAACCGACAGCCGCTATTCGCCCAAGCCCGCGCTCAGCCCGGACCCGGCTATCGTCACGAACCACTATGGCCAGGGACGCTGCCTGTACCTGGCTGGGAATAGCGCGCGCCTCTACTGGACCTATCGCATCGCGGAGTACTTTGACATCCTGACGCGGGCGGCACGCGGCAAACCGTTGGCGGCGGTGGCGGCAGCTTCTTCGAGTGTGGAGCTGATCTTGCGCGCAGCGCGCAACGGCGATTGGCTGCTTCACCTGCTCAACTATACCGGTGAGATGGAGCGGCCTATCAAGCGCGTTCTGCCGCTGGAGGAGGTAACGCTCTGGCTACGGGATGGGCGCACGCCGACGGCAGTGCAGGCGCTGCGCGCGGCGCAGGCGCTGGAATGGCAGCGCGAGGGTGACTATATCAAGATCACGCTGCCACAGCTTGAGCACCACGAGACTGTGCACGTGGCGTGGCAATAAGCTGATCAACAACGGAGGGCCGATCATCTCATGGACGTAGCGGTGATGGGGGTCAATCACTGGCACAGTGAAGGCTACATCCGCGCACTGCAAAAGTGCGACGCGTGCATCGTGGCTGTATCCGATGACGACCACCCGGAGGTGGCGCAGCGCTGGGGCGCGACGCTGGGGTGCAAGGCATACCCATCGTCGTCGGCGCTGCTGAGCGATGCGCGCCCTGACTTGATCTACGCGCTGGCGCGCCATTGCGCCATGACCGCGCTGACCAGCACTCTGGTGGATGCAGGAGTACCCTTCGTGATGGAAAAGCCGATGGGGCTGCGCTGGCAGGAACTGGTACCCGTGGTGGAGCGAGCGCAGGCCAAGGGGCTTTGGGCGGGCGTGGACTTTGTGGCGCGCACGCTGGGGCTGGTGGCGCGCCTGCTAGAGTTGCGCCGCAGCGGCGAGCTGGGCACGGTAACGGCGTACACGTACCGATTGCTTGCCGGCACGCCGGAGCGTTACGAGACGATGAACGTGGGCTGGATGCTGGACCCGAAGCAATCTGGCGGCGGCGCGCTCTATAACTTTGGTTCGCATGTCTTTGATCTGTTTCTGTCGCTCAGTGGCGAGCCGATCGCGCATGCCGATGCCTGGTTGAGCTATCGTTTGTTTGGGCTGGAGATCGAGGATTACGCGCTGGTGGCGGCCCGGACCCCGTCCGGCGCGATCGGCAACATGGTGGTCGGCTATATCTGCCCCGGCACAGCCTACGATCGTTACTTTGCCCTCTGCACCGATCGGCTCTGGGTCAGCTCGCCGCTCCTTGGCTCTGGCACGATCCACTGGCGCAGCGGATGCACGGAGGTGATCGCACCGACGGCGGATGGCGAGGACTTTTTTCTCACCTACACGCGTGAGACGCTGCGTCGCTTCCGCGCCGGGGAGCCGCCGGTCGCGCCCATCGCTGACATGATCCCCGTGCTGCGGGCGATCAACGAGGCACATGCGGGCGCGGTGGTGCTGCGATAGGCGTGGCACGAGGGACAGGCAGGATGAGGCGGGCAGTGCGCGGGTGGCTGTTGGGGGCGTTCCTCTTGCTGGCATTGCTCGCCCTGCCACATGGCGATGCGGTGGCAACGCGGGGACCGTGTGGCGATGTGCAGGCGACACCGTACTGGACGCACTACTATGGCTCGGTCTATATCAATGGCATGGCTGCGCCGGCTGGCACAGTGATCCGAGCCTTCAGTCCGCGCGGCGCGCTGACAGGGTGTGTCCTAGCATCGGCGGAGGGAGTCTGCCCGTATCTACGCGTATATGGCGAGGATCTCACGGCCACGCCGCCCATCGCCGGCATGCGGGAGGGTGAGGCCGTCCGCTTCACGGTGAACGACAGATCTGCCGTCGTCACGCCGGCGCCCGTGCTCTGGTATGACGACAGGGGGATACACCCCGTGCGGCTTGATGTAGCGGGCATGGCTCAATATCTACCGCTCGTGTGGCGCTGACGTCGGCAGGGCAGCTTTCCCCATACCCAATTCCGCGTATAATGCCCCTATCGCGTTGCCGAGGTGATCATGTGGCCCAGCCCAACATTCTCTTCCTCTTCTCCGACCAACACCGCTACGACTGCGTGGGCGCGAATGGTCATCCCTTCTTGCAGACGCCATATCTGGATCGCCTGGCTGCGGAAGGGATGCGCTTCACGCATGCCTTTTGCCCGATCCCGGTCTGCATCCCGGTGCGCAACAGCCTGATGCACGGACAGTGGGCGACGGAGCATGGCGTCATCGCCAACTGGGATACCGAGGCGCGCCATTGCTGTCAGGCTGGTCTGCCCACATGGAGCACGGCACTGCGCGACGCGGGCTATGCTCTTGGCTATGTGGGCAAATGGCACACGCATCCCCGTCTCGGCCCAGCGGAGTACGGCTTTGCCGACTATGTGCCGGAAAGTGATTACACCGCCTGGCGGGCGGCGCAGGGCTTACCGCCTCGGCCACGTCGCAACGGTTTCTTCGGCGAGACGGATGACGCGATCACGCCAGCACAATCGCGTCTCGCCTGGGGCGCAGACCGCATCATCGCCTTGCTTGAGCGATACGCTGCTGCCGGGCGGCCTTTCTTCCTGCGGTGGGATCCCAGCGAGCCGCATCTGCCCAACGTCGTGCCGGAGCCGTACGCCAGCATGTATCCGCCGGCGAGCGTCCCGCCATGGCCTAACTTTCCCGATCCGCTGATGGGCAAGCCGTATATGCAGGCGCAGCAGCGCCGTACCTGGGGCATTGACGGTTGGACCTGGCACGACTGGGCCCCGATCGTAGCGCGTTATCTGGGTGAGCTGACGCTCATGGACGCGCAGATCGGCCGCATCCTGGCGACGCTGGAGGCGCTGGAGCTGGCAGAGAGCACGCTCGTTATCTACACCAGTGAGCACGGCGACCTCTGTGGCGGCCATGGCATGATCGACAAGCATTACGTGATGTACGATGACCTAACCCGTGTGCCGCTGATCATGCGCTGGCCGGGGCGTATCGCGCCCGGGATCTGTTGCGACGCCTTTGTCTCGCACGCGCTGGATCTGGCGACCACCTTCTGTGAGCTCGCCGGCGCGCCGGTGCCGGAAACCTTCCGCGGTGCGAGCCTCCTGCCGCTGCTGACCGGCGCGAATGATAACGGTCGCGCGGATATCTATGCCACGTATCACGGCAACCAGTTTGGACTCTATAGCGAGCGGATGGTGCGCGATCGTCGTTGGAAGTATGTGTGGAACGCCACTGCTGAGGATGAGCTGTATGATCTGGAAACTGATCCCGGGGAGTTGCGCAACTTGGCCATTGATCCGACGGCACGCGACGAACTGGCGCGCCTGCGGCGACGCCTTGTCGCCTGGATGGAAGCCACGCGCGATCCGCTGCTAAATGGCTGGACGCGAGCGCAGCTTCTGGAAGGGCGCAAGGTGTAGGCTTGGCGGAAGGACGTCGTGGCAGGTGACGATCACGCATGCGCTGCTCGTGGCGGCCATCATCTTTGCAGCGGGGCTGACTCAGGGGCTGACCGGCTTTGGCTCTGCGCTGGTGGCGATGCCGCTGTTGACCAACCTGATACACGTCCGAGTAGCGGCTTCCCTCATGTCCATGACCTCGTTCATCCTGCAAATCACCATCCTGTTGCGCTACCGGCAGCACCTGGAATGGCGCGCGGTGATCCGCCTGCTGGTGGGGTCGTGGGTGGCGGTGCCACTGGGCGTATACGGGCTGCGCCTCCTGGATGAGGGGATCGTTACGGCGATCCTGGGCCTTGTGATTGTGGGATATGGGCTGTACGCGCTCTTTACGCCGCGCCTGCCCAGGATCAGGGATGTGCGCTGGGGTTATCTATTTGGCTTTGCCTCGGGGCTGCTGAGCGGCGCGTACAACGCCTCCGGCCCGCCGGTGGTGATCTATGGCACGGCGCGCCGCTGGGGGCCGGACGAGTTCAAGGGGAATCTGCAGGGCTTCTTCATGCTCAACAATCTCGCGGTGATCCTCAGCCACGCCATCGCTGGAGACATGACCCCGGTGGTCTGGCAGCATGCGCTTATCGCCTTCCCTGCTGTGATCCTGGGCGGGCTGGCCGGCCTCAGCCTGGATCGTTACATCAACCCGGCGTTCTTTCGCCGGATTGTGCTCTGGACGCTGATCGTGCTGGGGATTCGACTGATCGTCGTGTGATCGAGTGGAATTTGAGTCTGTCAGGCTTGATTTGACGTAGCGCTTTCTGGAGGGGCCTATGAACCTCACCCATCTGAGGGATCTGCCCGTGCGGGAGCTGATCCCTGGCCTGCGTGGCCGCATGGTCCATTCCGCGCACATGACCATCGCGCACTGGGAGTTTGCCGCCGATACGCCATTGCCGATGCACCAACATCCACACGAGCAGATCATCAACGTCATCACTGGCAACTTCGAGTTGACCGTGGATGGCGAGATCGCCCGGCTCGGCCCCGGTGACGTGGTCGTCGTGCCCGGTGGCGTGCCGCATGGCGGCAAGGCGCTCACGGTGTCCTATGTCATAGATGTGTTCCACCCGGTGCGCGAGGATTACCGATAGGGGGTTACATGGCAAGCTTGGATCCGACAAAGCCGAATATCGTCGTCTTTCTCACGGACGACCAGGGGTACTGGGCGATGGGATGCGCGGGAAACAGGGAGATCCGCACGCCCACGCTGGACCGCCTGGTGCGCACCGGCATCCGCTTTGCGCGCTTCTTCTGCGCCTCACCGGTGTGTTCCCCGGCGCGCGCGTCGCTGCTCACAGGCCGCATCCCCTCGCAGCACGGCATCCACGACTGGATCCGCGCCGGCAACTCGCCCATCGAGCCGGACAGGGGCGGACGACTAATCGAGTACTTGGCGGGGCAGATCGGCTACACTGATCGGCTGGCGGCGGCAGGCTATGTCTGCGGCATCAGTGGCAAGTGGCATCTGGGCGACGCACTTCACCCGCAAAAGGGGTTCACGTTCTGGGAGGTACACGCGGCGGGCGGCGGCCCTTACTATGGCGCGCCTGTGGTGCACGACGGTGCGGTATACCGTGAGCCGCGTTATGTTACCGACGTGATCACCGACAACGCGCTGGCGTTCCTGGACAGTGTTGCGGTGGACGCGCGCCCGTTCTACTTGAGCGTGCACTACACTGCGCCACACTCTCCCTGGGGACGCGACCAGCATCCCGCCGAGTTATATGACGAGTACTATGATCACTGCCCTTTCGATTCGACGCCGGTGGAATCGCGCCACCCGTGGCAGATCAACTCGGCTCCCTATGGCGATGCCGCGAACCGCCGGGGCATCCTCAGCGGCTATTTCGCCGCCGTTACCGCCGCCGACGCGGGCATGGGCCGCATCATTGACTGGCTGGAGGCGCACGGCCTGCGCCAGAACACGCTGATCTTTTTCACCAGTGACAACGGCATGAACATGGGCCATCACGGCATCTATGGCAAGGGGAATGGAACCTTTCCGCAGAACATGTTCGATACGTCGGTGCTCGTCCCCGCCATCATCTCCCGCCCCGGGCACGTGCCGCAGGGCGTGGTCAACGACGACCTGCTCAGTCACTATGACCTGATGCCGACGTTGCTCGACTATCTGGGACTGCCGCACCCGGACGCCGGCGCGCTGCCGGGGCGCTCCTTTGCGCCGCTGCTGCGGGGTGAGCCGTTACGGGGTCGCGAGCATGTCGTGGTCTGTGACGAGTACGGGCCGGTGCGCATGATCCGCAACCGCGACTGGAAATACGTACATCGCTACCCCTATGGCCCGCATGAGTTCTACGATCTCGCCAGCGACCCGGAGGAGCGCCACAACCTGATTGACGATCCGGCGCGCCGGCCGCACATCGTGGAGATGAAGGCTGCGCTGGAGGAGTGGTTCTTCTGCTACACCGATCCGGCGCGGGATGGCGTGCACGAGCCGGTAACCGGCAAGGGACAACTCGGGCTGGCCGGCCTCGCGGCGAAGGGTGAAGAGAACTTTGCCGGCGACTGGCACTATCTGGCCGACGGCAGCAAGACGCTGCGACACAACTGAGAGCGCGCCCACTACGTCAAGGAGAGCCTCATGCCGCCACCGAACATCCTGCTCATCACTAGCGACCAACAGCACTATCGCACCCTGGGCTCCACTGACCCGCAGTTGCGCACGCCGGCGCTGGATCGGCTGGCGCGGGAGGGGACCCGCTTCGACCGCGCGTATTGCGTCAACCCGGTATGCTCGCCGTCGCGTGCCACGATGATTACCGGCCTCTACCCGGCGTGGCACCACTGCTGGACCATCGGCGTCAAGCTGCCGGAGGATGTGCCGACGGTGGGTGACCTATTGGCGCGACACGGCTATGACACGGCGCTCATCGGCAAGGCGCACTTTCAGCCGCTCGTCTCCACGCCCGAGTCCACTTCTATCGAGGCGCAGCCGGTGATGCGCGACCTCGACTTTTGGCGTGGCTTTCACGGGCCGTGGTACGGCTTTCAGCATGTGGAGACGGCGCGCATGCACGCCCATGAGTCGCACGCCGGACAGCACTATGCCCTCTGGATGGAGGAGCACGGGTTGCCGAACTGGCGCGACTATTTCCAGGACTGGCCGCACCGTGCCGACGACAAGTATCGTGGTCCACAGTACACGCGCGGCATGATGGCGTGGGACCTGCCAGAACGTTACCATCACACGCACTGGGTGGGCGAGCGGACGGTGGCGTACATGGAACGATGCGTGGCGGAGGGCAAGCCCTTTTTCCTCTTTTCGAGCTTTTTTGATCCGCACCCGCCGTATGCCGTGCCGGAACCATGGGCGTCCATGTACGATCCCGCCGACATGCAGCCGGGAGTCTATACGCCGGGTGAGATGGAGGACAAGCCGCCGCACTTTCGCAAGGCGCTGGAGCCAAACCCCGATTTCAGCATGTACCGCGAACCGGGCGGTCAGGGGCTGCACGGCTTTCATTCGCACCTGCACAGTGAGGTCGAGTTGCGGCAGAGCATCGCCTGCTACTATGGTATGATCAGCCTGATTGATGCCGAGGTGGGGCGCATCTTGGATGCGCTGGACCGGCTGGGCATCGCCGATAACACGCTGGTGCTCTACAGTACTGACCATGGCCATTTCCTGGGGCAGCACGGGCTGATCGCCAAAGGGCCGTTCCACTATGAGGACATGCTGCGCATCCCGCAGATCGTGCGCTTCCCGGGGCGCGTGCCCGCAGGCACTGTGAGCAATGCGCTGCAGAGTCAGATTGACTGGGCGCCTACTTTCCTTGAAGCGGCGGGGATTCGCATTCCTGGGCTGATGCAGGGACGGTCGCAGCTAGCGGTGTGGAGCGGTGACGCCACACACGCGCGGGACCATGTGCTGGTGGAGAACCGCCACAACCCGACGACGGTGCACCTGCGCACGCTGGTAACGGCGCGCTACAAGATCACCGTCTATCGCGGCATGGACGAGGGGGAGCTGTTCGACCTGCAGGAGGATGCGCCAGAGATCATCAATCGCTGGAATGACCCCGCGTATCGCGATGTGAAGGCAGCGCTGCTGCTGCGCTTTGTGCAGGCGGAGATGGAGCGCGAGCCGACGCGTATGCCGCGTGTCGCCGGCGCGTAGGTACTTCCTGTCGCGCCACTCGCTGGCCTGCGCCTCTGGCAGGTCTGGGCCGGACGCCGCACGTCATTTGGGCAGCATCACATGCGTGGAGTACAATGGACTTCATAGGGCGTGCCGTTCTGGTTTGAGGGAGGAGGCGCACCATGAAGCGACTAACCGAATTGCCCGAGGTTATCGCTGCCATTGTCACCATCGTTGGCACCTTTCTCTTTAGCGTCATTCTGGGCTATCTGGAGGGGCGGATCGGCTTGGCCTCGGTCGCGGCGTTGGCCGCGTTTCTGGCATTGGGCCTCCTCCTTTATCTTTTGTACCGGCGCGTTGGCCCGCGCATGACAGCGGTCGCCGGAGCCCTCATTGTGCTTTTCGGCTTTGGGTTGCTGGTGACTCTGGTGCGGCCCATACAGCGCTGGCCGGATGGCGAGACCGCGACGCTCGCGCCGCAGACCTCTACCTCGTCTGGCGCCGTCGCATCGCGGACTGTGCAGGCCGCCGCTACGTTCACTCCTGTCGCGCCTCCACCTTCTGCGCAGACGACGGTCGTGCCGTCACCCACCTCTGCCGTAGCGGTGCCCACCGCATTATCTACGTACGCGCTGCCTCCTTCTATGGTCTCTTCCAGTGACGAGGAGTTTGTGCTGCCGATCGCCGCTGTGGTGGGTGTCGCCTACGATGGGACAGCGCTCTGGGAGCTTGGCTACGGAAAGCTCATCCGACTCGACCCGGTGGAGGGGCAGAGCCGCTTTCGCGCCGGCGAAGTGGTTGCCTTTCCGGCCGTGGATAGCCTCGCCTGGGATTCGGCGCGGCACATGTACTGGGCCATTCGCGGGCGCGAGGTCAGCGAGGGGAGCGACGTGCTCCTCATTGACCATGCCGGCGTGGAGCAGGGCAGCTACTCCCTACCTGCCACCTTTGACGGCAACGCTACCTTTGTCGCCTGCGACGGGGAATCGCTGTGGATCACGTCCGACACCGGGACGCTCCATCGGCTGAAGGCCCCCGCCGCGCCAGGGGAGCTCCAGTGGGTGGACTCGTTCGCTGTAGGGGTCGGCTCTTTCCCCGATCGTCCCGCCACCGGCATCGCCTGGGATGGCGAGAGCCTCTGGCTGCTGGATGATGCCGAGATAGGCAAGCTGGACGCTGCGGGCAAGGTGATGTGTCGGCTCAAGCTCCCCTCAACGCAACGTCTCCTCTGGTGGAATTGGCAGAGCGCGGCCTGGGACGGGCAGGATCTTTGGGTGGCTAACACGGGGGCGAATATCCTCTACCGCGTCAACCGGCAGATGTGCCGCTGAGTGGCGGGCTCGGGCAGCCCGGGCTCCACCGAGACAGGCAAACGATCCGCTCCTATTCTCCTCGTATCTACCAGCGCCGGTCCGTATCGCGCGGCACGACATCACATGTCTCCAGGAAGAAGGTGAACAGACGCTCCTTGAGCGCGGCCAGCACGTCGGCGAGCGCGGGATCCGTCACGCGGTTCACCAGCTCGGCAGGATCGTCGCGCAGGTCATATAGCTCGTCCATCTCATAGAGACGGCGGGTATACTTGAACTCACGCGTGCGGCACATCACTGCTTTGGTGTGCTCCGGCCCTTCGCTCGTCTGCAGGTTGACGCGCGGCCAATAAAGCCCGGTGGGCACCTGCGAGTCGGCGCTTTCCAGCTCCATCGCCTGCGTCTCTCCGTGCCGACGTCCCCCCTCGGAGAAGACGGCGTCGCGATGCTCATCGGTCTCGCCCGCCAGCACAGGCAGGAGCGATCGCCCAAAGTGATCGTGCGCCGGCGTGATCCCGGCCAGCGCCTCGATGGTGGCGGGCACGTCAATCAACTCCACCAGTGCCTCGCTGACACGCGGCTGCACCGGCACCCATGCTGGCGGCTTGATTACCAGCGGCACACGTGTCAGGCAATCCTCAAAGGTGTTCTGTGTCTTTTCCACGAGGCCATAGTCGCCGGTAAAGTCGCCGTGGTCGGCAAAGCAGAGCACTGCTGTATCATCGTAGAGCCCCGCGTCGCGCAGCGCTTGCATCACTAGTCCGAACTGGTGATCCAGGCGGGCGCACATGCCATAGTACGTGGCGCGCAGCTCCGTCCAGCGTTCCTCGAACCATCCCTGCATGCCCTGGCGCGCGTGGATGCCGCGCAGCAGGCTCGGCTTGCCGCGCCAGCCGGGCGGCGTGGGGATGCGTGGCGGCAGCGCGTTCCGACCAATCATGCTGTACCAAGGGTCCTCGACGGCGTAAGGCGGGTGTGGATAGGTGAGAGGCAAGTAGATGCACAGCGGGCGGTCGGCGGGCGCGTGGTGGATCATGTCAACTGCGCCGAGCACGTTGGCCCAATCGCCGTCATAGTAGAACGTGTCGCCGGGTGTGTGCGGCAGGCGGCCAACATAGAATGAGTAGTAAGTGTCACTTCCCGGCGCGCCACGCCAATCCTCTTTGTGGTCTCCCCGCCACATGGGAGCGGGGGATCGCGTGGGCCGGTATTTGATGTCGCAATATGACTCGTATCCGTGCTGCCCGGGCACCAAGTCGTTCTTGCCACCCCACCAGACATAGTAGCCGTTCTCCTTTAGCGTCTTGAGCAACACAGGCTCGCCTTCTCGCATCATGTGGAACATCGTGCGATGGCCGCGTACATGCGGGTACCAGCCGCTCATAAAGGAGCAACGACTCGGCGTGCACACGGGATTCTGGCAGAAGGTGTAGCGGAATGAGACGGCATCGGTAGCCACGGCGCAGTCGAGATGCGGCGTCACGGCTGCCGGGTTGCCCATATGCCCGAGCACATCCCCGCGCCATTGGTCAGGATTAAAGATGACGATGTGTGGTCTCTTTGGCATTCTGCTGTCTTGCTCCCTCGTTAGCGATTCTTGGTGGAGACATAGATCAAAGACGCCAGGCCAGGAAAGCCCTAGCGATTTGTATATTCGTGTCTTGGCGTCTCCTTATCTTGTGCCAGTCGGTTGGTAGGTCGCGAACTCATCCAGCATGACGGCGGCGTTCGCCAGCGGCACGTCTCCCGCGATCTCGCCGCGCCCGATGTAGCCGCCATTGCGCCAGAAGGCATTCACATCGGCGCGCACCGCCACACGCACCTGCTCCGGCGTGCCATGTGGCAGCAGCCACTGCCGGTCTATGTCGCCCTCTATGCAGACGCGACCGGCGCATAGCGCCGCTAGCCGCTCCCGCCCGATCGCGTTCACTTGCGGGTTGAGCACCTGCACGCCGATCTCCAGCAAATCCGGGATGATGTCCGTGATGACACCGTCGCTGTGAAACCAGACGTGCTTGCCTGCATCGCGCAACGGCGCAAAGAGCGTCGCATACGCGGGCTTGAACATCTCGCGCCAGAGCTGCGGGCGGATCATGAGCGCGGTCTGCGTGCCCCAATCGTCGCGAAAGTGCACGCCATCCAACCCCTCCATGCGGCAGAGATGGTCCACGCGGCGGCGCATGACTTGGAGGATCATGTCGCGCAGCGCGGCGCACCGCTCTGGGGCGTCCAGAAGGTCCACCAGCGTTTGCTGGTAGCCGTGCAGGTAGAACATGCGCTGCCAGAGCGTGTCGCCGTCCGCCAGAGCATAGCGCTTCTCCACATTTGCTTCCAAGTTGTGGTTTATCTCGGCCAAAAGCGCGTCCGACGCTGTATCGGGCGGGACAAAGGCGCGCAACGCGTCCCAGTCCGCAAGCGGGTGGCCGATCACCTGGCCTTTGTGTTCGTCGGTGTGGCGCACCCAGAGTGCGCCCCAGGCATCGCGGCTGGGCACGCCGATCTCCGGGCCATACTCGCCGTAGGTGGCGCTGCCCACGCTGACGCTATCGGCGGGGTAGCGGGCATAGAGCGCTTCCAGCGCATGGCCATATTTGAGGAAAGCCCCGGGCAAGGTCACATGCGTGATCGGCACGCGGTCCGGCCCGGTCATCTCGATGGCGCGGCGCACGCGTTCGCGAGAAGTCATGGGGTGGGACATCGGTTCGTCTTTTGCTCTGCTGCGGCGACCAATGGGCGCGATCTCTTTACGACATAACAATAAACATGTGACATAATCAGAAAGCTGCCTACTCCACAACAGGTGAGTGGTGTGGTATCTGCCTGATGGCCAGGCTGATGCCACGCCGCTCGCTGATGACGATTTGGCCGATGCGTCCGGACGCTTCTGGCGACACAGCACAGTAATAGTGATACAGCACGCCATCCGCGTAGAACAGGCTGGCCTTGTGTGCATGACGTGAGTCAATGTCACCGGGTGCGCCCACGTCAATCAGCACCTCATCTGCCTTGGTCCAGTGCAGCAGGTCCCGCGAGAAGGCGACGCCATCGCGGGCGTGGCCGTCGCTACAGAGGCCAAAGTAGAACATGGCCCATACATCGCCCACGCGCAGCACGCAGGGGTCGCTGGCAAAGCGATCATCGAACGCGCCATGCCACCCCACTGGCAGCACCGGGTTGCCCTCGTAGCGCCGCCACGTGTGCAGGTCTGTCGAGGTGGCGACGCCCGTCTGCTCGATCCAGCCCCGTTCGCGGTCCTTGGCGTTATAGAAGATGTAGTAGACACCTTCGTGCTCGACAAGACACGACTTGTACAGGCCGGCGCGCTCCCAGGGCGCGCCCTCTGCCGGGCACAGGCAGGGCGGCTCGATCTCCCACCGGCGCAGGTCATCGCTCCAGCAGAGGCCGATGACGGCGGGGCCCTGCTCCAGGCCGGGCTGCGGATAGGCGTGATATGTGCCCAGGAAGCGCCCATTCACACGCCGTAACTTGCCTGCGCCGAACAGCGCATTGTCACGCAGGATCCATGTCAGCGCCGCGTTGTAGGCGGTGATCGAGCCGGGCGCGCCGCGATCCAGGATCATCCCTTCCTTCTGCCAGTGGCGTAGATCGGTTGATGAGGCCAGGCCAGTGCGATAGCCAGCGCCATCGTAACCTACATAGGTCATGCGATAGCGGCCCTCATGCCGAAACACAAAGGGCACATCCACCGTGTGGCTGTCAAATGCGCCGGGCACGTAGCTGGGCGCGAGCACTAGCTCCCCTGTCTTGTGTGGCGTCTGCACCGCTGCCAGAGCGTGCTGGTATGTGGGATCGTCCATAGGAGTCCCCGTTTCTAGAGGACTGCAAACGCTGTGTTGCCCTGCCAGGCCGCGCCGTCGGGCATCGCCACGCGCACCACGATCTGCTGCGGGTTGACCAGCAGCGTCCACGCCCTGCCGTGCTCGTCGCGCACGCGCAGCGCCGCCGCCTGCCAGTGGGGGAGCGGCTCGCCCGCACTATCTGTTACCGGCAGCCACGACAACTCGCAACGTCGCCCGTCCAGTGCCACGCACCAGGCATAGGCGGTCGCCTGCGCGACGCGGCGGAAAAGCGCCACCGGCTCGCGATCCTCCATATGCGCGCCGACGCCGGTTGCCGTGATCACCTGGGTCGGCTCGCCGCCCGCCAACGTAACAGCCGTCGGCCAGCTATCTTGCACCTGAAGGTCAAGCTGCACGCTCTCCTCGGTAGCGTGCACCAGCGCATCCCGCAGATAGCGGTAGCCGTCCTGGTCCGGCGGAACCCATCCTTCGCCGCGGCGCGGCTCCGCCCAAAAGCCGCGCTGGTGATAGGCGATATCGAGCAAGCGCGGCTGGTCCGCGACGATCTGGTCCACAAAGAGCAAAAGTTGCTCGTCCACTAGCGCCACGGCGCGCGTGAAGCGCACGCCCTCATAGATATCGCCTGCCGCCGCGACAACATAGTCCACGCCCCCCTCGGAGCCAAAGGCAAGCGGCTGACCGTTGGCGGGGTTCTGCGAGGTCTCATCCGCGACGAGTGTGTTATGGGCTAACGTGGTGCGATAGTAGCCACGCTGGATCGGCAAGCCATAGCGCGCCGTGCCCGGGTCCGGCGCGATGACCTGACCCCTGCTGTAGAGCACAAAGCTGAGCTTGTCCGGATGCCCATGGCCACCGCCATGCGGGCCGTACTTCAAGCAGAGCCAGGTGGCTTGTTCCCCCTGGCCCCGCGCCAGGATCGCATAGCCCGATGCGGTATAGTTGTGGCTGACCCGTGTCATCGGCGGCGCGGAGGGCAGCTCTGGCACGCCGAACCAGAGCGCAAAGTTGTTACGCCGGTCGCTGCTGTGCAGCAGCGGCAAGAGACTCTCCTCGCCGTAAAGGGCATATGCCAGCTCATAGATGCTGGAGCCGCGCTCGCGCAGGTCCACGACGCCACTGTCGTTGAAAGCGGGGAGGCGCAGGTTCGGCATGGCAAAGCGCAGCGGCGCGAGGAACATCTCGCGGAATGGCGCGTCGAATTCCAGCACGCCACAGTTATGGCCTGCCACCACTAGCGGCCAGAGCGCCAAGAGGGTGTAAAAGTGATAGCCCCACGCTCCCTCCCACCATATGCCATCCGGCAGGACGCCCTGCGCCATCTGCGCGCGATAGCCGCGCCCCGGCTGGTCAATCGCCTCATAGATCAGCTCCTCATCGCCCAGCAGCAGCCCCGCCAGCCCGACCGCGCTGTTCTTCCAGCACTGGATGTTGTGGATCCCGAGTTGGTGTGGCAGGATCACCTCTTTCGTCGCGGGCAACAGCAGCTTGTCCGCCACCATCTGCCGCTCCGCCTCGCTGAGCGTATCCCAGATCAGGTCCGCGCCCTGGCAGAGCGGAATCAGCCATACCGACTCGTCTAGCGTCTGCGGGCCGACGCGCCCGCCGCCCAGCTTGGCCTCGTTGCGGATGGTGTGCAACGGGTAATCGAGATAGCGCCCTGCATAGTCCAGCAGGATCTCGCGCGCCTTGGCGGCGTACGCCGCGTCTCCGGTCAGCCGGTAAGCGACACCCAAGTCGCGAATGCGCCCTGCCCACTGGTCATGCAGTCCCATGATGTCGCAAGCGTCATAATCACGATCGGGCGAGCTGGTGCTGCTGGGGATGATCTCGCCATTCACCGGGCAGATGTGCTCCCACTGCCAGGGGCCGAGTTGCCGTCCGCGCTGGAGCGGTGCGCCGTGTGTCGGGCAGGCATACCAGTGCCACCAACCGCCGCCGCGCGGGGGCAGCTCCACCGGCGCAGTCACTACCTCATCCAGTTCACGGCGCAGCGCCTCCCAGCGTGCTGCTGCCCAGGTCGCGCGCTCGATGCGCGCCGCCAGTTGCGTGATGCCCTCCGCGGTGAAGAGGAGCCGTGGGTGTTGCGGTAGGATCATGTCATGCCTCCTTATGCAGGATGTTGGCCGGGGTAGTGCGCTGACGCCTCTGAGAGGGCGTTGGTTCTGTGAGGGCCTTGCGCTCGCGCTAGGCGCGACCCTCGCTCTCTTGCCGCAATGAGGCTACCAGGTCGCACAGGAACGACGACGGCGCGAGGCCATCTGGCGCCGGTTGCCCGTTCAACACGCGCTCCATCACGCTGATCTGACGTGCCAACGAGGGGCGAGCTGCGTCGCTCATGATGTAGCGTGCTACTGCCAGCGCCGGCCCATCCCCTGCGGCCAGGTCGGCTGCGAGCTGCGCATAGATGTCGCGCATGCGGGCTAGGCGGGCATCGGCGACGTGCGCGCCGGGCGCAGTAATCAACCGTTGCCGTCGCTCCATCAGCCGCACGTAGAGCCATTCCCGCGCCTCGGTGGCCATCGCTTGGGGCGTCGCCTCGCGGTGTGCACGGATGGACATGTACCGCGTGAAAGCGATGGCGCCGAAATTGGCGTCTATGAAGTCGGCGTCATAGAGCGTCAGATTCTCCGGCGGGTCGGTAGGGTTGCACGCCAGATGCCCGCCGATGATGTGCAGCACGCGGTCGCGTGTTGGTGCGTCAATCCCTAGCGCGTCCAGGATCGGGCGTGCGCGCTCCACGCCCGGCTCGGCATGTGGCTCACCAGCGGGCTTGCCAATGTCGTGCAGCAGCGCCGCCAGCTCCACCACCCAGTCGTCGGCACCCAGCTCGCGTGCCAGTGCCAATGCCAGATGGCGCACGCGCCATGTGTGCTGGTAGGTATAGCCGGGCCAGTTGAAACCGACCCAGTCCGGCGGCCAGTCGCCGAGTTGGGCCTCCACGATCCGCGCGATCTCACGGATCACATCCACTGATGTCATCATATGCGCTGATTGCTCCGCCTCTGTTTGCGCCTTTTTTGACATGCATTCTGTGCGGCGTACACTGTGCAGGATAGCACAATTGGGCCGGATCGCCAAGCGGCCCGCCTAGGAGGATCCCTCATGGCATCACAGGCGCACGACCCGATCCCGGCACTGCTGGCATCGCTGCAACCGTCGCGCATCCGCCGCGACGTCTACTATCTGGCGTCAGATCCGCTGCCGGTGCGCAAGGCAAACCGCACCCTGCCCGGCCATGCCAAGAGCACGTTGGACGAGGCAGACGACTATATCGTGGCGGAGCTGGCCGCGGCGGGGTATGAGGTGGAGCGGGAGGCGTGCCCGGCGCAAGCATTCCGCCGCGACACGCGCAAGCCGATCCAGCACCAGTATGCGCCGCCTGCGCCAGAAGACCCCTGGTACACCGTGTATAACCTGTACGCCGAGCGGCGAGGCGCCATCCGGCCGGAGGAGATCGTGCTGCTGGTCGCGCACAAGGACTCGCAGTCGTGGGTAGACTCGCCCGGCGCATATGACAACGCTGTGGGCACGGCGGTGAACCTGGAGCTGGCGCGGGTGCTGGCGGGCACGCTGCCTGCGCGCACAGTGCGCTGGCTCTTCTGCAATGAGGAGCATACGCCCTGGACCAGCGTAACGGCAGCACAGCGTGCCCGCGCATGCGGCGACCATCTGATCGCCATATTCAACACTGACTCGTTGGGCGGCAAGAGCGCCGAGTCGCTGGCGGCCGGGCTGCGCACCAATGTTACCCGCTACACCGCGCCGGAGGGGCGCTGGCTCGCGGAGCTGATGGCCGAAGTGAACGAGACATACCGCATTGGTTTGACGCAGGCCTCCTATGAGAGCAGCCGTCCCGGCGACGACGATGGCTCCTTCATCAAGGAGGGATTTCTCGCCGCGGTGTGCAACGTCGGCTCGTTGCCCTATGCCGACCCGAACTACCACCAGCTTGGCGACACGCCGGAGAAGGTGGACTTGGAGAACGTAACGCTGGCGGCGCAGGCGATCCTGGCGGCGGTGCTGCGCGTGGCGGGATAAAGCCAAGACCCCGGTGGGCGCTAGATTGCCTCTCGGATGTCGAGACGTATAGCTCTAGCGGATGACGGACTTGGGCGTCGGGTTCAGGCGCGTCACAACCGTGCGCTCGCGGTCCAGCATGTCCGGCACGAGGGGCGCGATTTCGTTCTTCCAGTAATCGCTCTCGTAGACCGCCCTGTAGAGACGCTGGCGCTCCTCCTCGCTGTCAAAGCGGCGAATCCAGACGTAGAGGTCATCCTCCTGCTCGCCCACAAAGCTGCCGACAACTACCATCCCCTGTGCGACCTGGAAGGGGATGATCTTTTCCTCCATGAACGCGACCCAGCGCTCTCGCTGGCCTGGCTTGCACCGGTACTGCCGTAGCTCGAATAGCATAGCCTGCTCCTTTTCCTGTGCGGTTGCCGCGTACTGTACGCCGATGGCGTGGAAATGCAAGTTAGCTGGTGCCTCAGCTTGTCGCCGCGGGGAGTCGCAGCCGCGCCACGAGCACCGGCGGGATCTCGCTGAACTTGCCGCTCCATCCCAGTGGACTGCCGCCGGCTGGCACGTCCGGCGGAAAGGCGCTCTCGATCAGCCCGTCGCATACCATGCCTGCTTGAAAGGCGCTGCCGAATAGCTCCTGTAGCGGACGATGGAATACCCATTGCGCCTGCGGCTGGCCGCGCATCGCTAGCGCGCGCCGCATCCCCGCCGTGAGGTAGCCGTATACTTTGACGGCGTAGCGCAGGATGATTTTGCCGTCGTGGTCCTCTTCGTCGGCGGTCCTGAACATGTACGGGTTGTTGAAGCAGGGATGCAGCACGGAGAACACGAATCGCCCGCCGGGGCGCAAGAGCCGCGCCAGCGCGCGCAGCAGAGGATCAATCTCTGCCATGTCAAAGAGCGCCATATTGCACACGGCGGCGTCGAACGCGCGCTCGCCCAACGCCAGCAGCGCCACCTCGTCAGTGGCGTCTAGTACGTGGTATGTGATGCGGTCAGCCCAGTCCTCGCTGGTGCGCGCCCGGGCGCGGGCGATCAGCTCGCCGGCAAAGTCAAAGGCAACGACTCTTGCGCCCCTCCGCGCCAGCCGCCGCGTAGCTAGCCCATTGCCGCAGGCGACATCCAGCACGCGCTCGTTCGGCTGTAGCTCCAGCAGGCGTTCCGTCGCCGGCCATACCAACAACTCGAAGAAGTCATTACCTTCCCCCATCCGCTCGTCCCAAAAGGCGGCATTGGCTTCCCATGCCGCGCGGGTTTCGTGGTGGGCGCGTTTCCGTTCCTCATCCATCGGTACGGTCTCCTTTCCGTAGTGGTCCGCTTGGTACAGGACCTGACTCAGCATAGCCAGCAGCCGTGGGAAGTCAACCGGCATTCTCGCTTGACAGCGGATGTTGAGTGTGAGTACAATGTCGAGACAGCAATCCGCACCAATAGGAGGGTCTCGTACATGGGCAAGGTCTTGATCTCCCCATTTCGCCCCGTCTATCCCACCCCGGCAGCGCTGATCACCTCGGTGGCAGCGGACGGCCGCCCAAACATCATTACCCTGGGCGAGGTGTTCAATCTGAGCCTGCGGACGCCGACTATCGTGGGCATCGCGGTCGGCAAGGCGCGCTATTCGCATGAGCTGATCTCGCGATCGCGCGAGTATGTGGTGAACCTGCCGCCGACAGCGCTGCTGGAGAAGGTGGATCAGTGTGGCAGCGTCTCGGGGCGACACGTGGACAAATTCGCAGCGTTCGGGCTGACGGCGCTGCCCGCCAGCGTTGTGTCGCCACCACTCATCGCCGAGTGTCCGGTGAACATCGAGTGCCGGGTGATCGCTATCGAGGAGATCGGCGACCATGATCTCTTTCAGGGGCGCGTGGTGGCGGTACACGTGGACGAGGCGCTGCTGGATGAGGAGGGACGTGTCTGTGTGGCGCGGCTTGATCCGATCTGCTTCATGTACAATCACAATGCGCTGGGCGAGTACTGGTCTCTGGGGCGCAAGCTGGCAGACCTGCGCTACACACGATCGCGCAGCGAGACATGAGCCATCAGCATTGATACGACATAATAACTTCTTAGCGACATAACATCTCATTCTCGAGGGAGGACATATGCCAGATGCGCGGCGCTTTCAGGTGGGGATAACGGGCGACTTTCGCGCCGAGGCGGCATTGTCACTGGAGCCGGTGCTGGAAGAGGTCTTTGGGCCGCTGCCGTTCGTCGCATACCGCTTTATGGAGCCAGCAGCGGAAGTGTCGCCGGCGCAGATCGCGGAGCTGGACGCGGTGATCTCGCTGCGGCCACGCTTCACGGCGGCAACCTTTGCGGGCGCGGGACGTCTCGCCGTCGTCGCACGCTGGGGCGTGGGATATGATATGATTGACGTGCCAGCGTGCACGCAGGCGGATGTGCTCCTGGCGATCACCACCGACGCTGTCCGCAAGCCGGTGGCGGAGGCGATCATAACGCTGCTGCTGGCGCTGGCGAAGCGGCTGCCCGCCAAGGAGCGGCTGGTGCGGAACGGCCACTGGGAGGTGAAGGGTGCCATCCCCGGTCTGGGCCTGGCAGGCAAGACGGTCGGCTCGGTGGGACTGGGGAACATCGCCAGCGAGATGTTCCGCCTGCTGAACCCGTTTGATCTGGGGCGACGGTTGGCCTATGACCCGTACATCGCGCCGGTGCATGCGGCAGCGCTGCGCGTGGACCTGGTGGACCTGCCGACGCTCTTTGCCGAGTCCGACTTTGTTACGATCAACTGTCCGCTCAACGACGAGACACGTGGGCTGGTGGATGCGCGGCTGCTTAACCTGATGAAGCCGACGGCATATCTGATCAATACGGCGCGCGGTCCGATCGTGAACGAGCGCGATCTGATCGCGGCGCTGCAGGCAGGACGGATCGCCGGCGCCGGGCTGGACGTGTTCGAGCAAGAGCCGCTGCCGCTGGATAGCCCGCTGCTGCAACTGGATAACGTCATCCTCGCGCCGCACGCGCTGGCATGGACTGACGACATGTACCGAGGGAGCGGCCTCGGCGTGTGTGACAATGTGCTGACGGTACTGCGCGGGGAAGTGCCCAAGTACACGGTGAACCGCGATGTGATAGCGCGCCCCACCTTTCAGGCCAAGCTGCGGGCATTGCGGGAGCGATGGATGCAGCTAACTGGCCAGTGATGTGGCTGGATCAGAGGAGGGAGGCAAATGCGCCAGAATCGCTTCAAGGAGCTGGTGGCGGCGGGGCGGGTTCCTGTCGGGCATATGATCATGGAGTTTGCCACGCGCGGCATCGCGCGCTTGTTGGAGGCGGCGGGTGTTGACTTTTGCCTGGTGGACATGGAGCATAGCGGATTTGGCGTGGACGTTGTGGCGGACCTGATAGCGTTGTTCCGCGGCACGGCTGTTACGCCGTTCGTGCGCGTGCCGCAGCCAGACTACCACTTTATTGCCCGGGCGTTGGATGTGGGCGCGCTGGGTATCATGGTGCCCAACGTGGAAAGTGGCGCGGTGGCGCGTGACATCGTGGCGGCGGCCAAGTATAGCCCGATCGGCAAGCGCGGCCTCGCGCTGGGCGCCGCGCATACCGACTTTGAGTTGCCCGATGCCGCCGCTTACACCACCTGGGCGAACGAGAATACCACCATCCTCTGCCAGATCGAGAGCGCGCAGGGGGTAGAGCATGTGGAGGAGATCGCGGCGACCCCGGGCGTGGATGTGCTGTGGGTGGGACATAATGATCTGTCGCTCTCGCTCGGTATCCCTGGCCAGCTCGAGCATCGCCGTTTCTTGAGCGCGCTGGAGCGCGTGGTCACTGCAGCGCGACAGCAGGGACTGGCGGCGGGCGTGCAGGCGGGAAACGTTGCTCAGGCGCGGGAGTGGCTGGCGATGGGGTTCAACGTCATCTCATTCGGCGCTGACGCGCGCGTGTATATGACGGCGCTGGAGCAGGGCGTCCGCGCTATGCGGGAGCTGGCAGCCGAGAGATAAGCAACGAGATAGCGACACTCCTGGCTAGTTGCCTTCCCAAGTCGTCACAAACTGCCACAGCGTCTTGTAAAGGTTGTCGAACACCGACAGGCGTGCCACCTCATAGCCGTGACTGTTCTCGCGCACCTGGCCAAAGCAGGCCACGCGCGGCGCGCCGCCCACTGAGGCGACGAGGCTTGCGTCGCTTGCCGCGTTATCATATGCCACCGGCTGCAGGTCAGTGCCCGCAGCGCGTGCGGCAGCGCGCAGGGCGCGCACGAGTCGCTGGTCATAGTGTATCAGCCGGTCCTTGCTCCAGATGCCGGGCCGCCCGTCCAGCGCCAGCGGCGCGCCGGGTGGCATCGGGCACCCATCAATGGAAATGAACACCTCAGGCCGCTCGCGCTGCGCCAGCACCTTGGCGCCATCCGCGCCCCCCTCCTCGCGCGTGGTGAAAGCGACCAGCCATGGTATGCGGGGCTGCGCGCCGCTCTCGTGCAGCGCCTGCAGGACGCGCAGCAGCGCCACACATCCCATGCGGTCGTCAAAGGTCCACGCGGCCACCAGCGGGTCGGCGGGATCGCCAAATAGGATCGGGCCGCGCCCTGCGCGCACCGGCACGGCGGTGGAGCCGGGACGAATGCCCGCTGCATCGAGCTGCGCTGGCGACAGGCCGGTCATCACCCGGACATCCTCCCAGGTTATCTTGCGGTCAGCCGCGCCGGCGGTGTGTGTGGAGCCCATGGAGAGCACACCGACGACGTTTTCCTCATCGCCCAGGATCTGCACCGGCCCTTCGCCCAGCTTCCACGGGAGCAGCCCTCCGGAGCGATCCACACGCAATGTGCCGTCCGCCTCGATGTGGGTTATCACCATGCCGATCTCGTCCATGTGCGCCGACACGCAGCACAGCGGCGCATCGGCAACCACTCCTGGCAGGCGCACCATGACATTGCCGATGCCATCGGTCTCCGGCGTATAGCCCCAGCCGCGCGCTTTGTCGCGGATGATGGCGGCAATGCCCTCCTCGCGACCTGAGGGCGAAGGTGCGGCGAGAAGCTCCTCGAACAGGGCCAGCGCGGGCTGATCGTAGATGTTACCAGTCATTGGTTCTCCTTCCTGTGTAGGAGGCACATATGGGCGATCTATCCTGTCATTGCGAGCGACTGAAGGGAGCGAAGCAGTCCCTCACCGGTGTGGCAGCGGATTGCTTCGGTCGCCCTGCTCCCTCGCAATGACATGAATGGGTCAAGCTGTGCACAATCATCCAATTTCTAGTGGACTTCGTTAGATCTCGAGTAGATGCCAAGGGAGCGGATGAACGCCACCAGGTCAGATGCGACACGGTCGGGCATCTCCCAGTAGACGACATGTCCCGCGCCCGGGTACACTACAAGCTGCGCGCATGGAATCGCTGCTGCGAGCGCTTCCTGATCGCCACGAGGCAGGAGCGCATCCTTGTCGCCCCAGATGATCAGCGCAGGCGCCCTGATCGTGTGGAGCTCCTCGAAGGCATCATCCTCCATGAGACCCGCAAACGTCGCTTTCCATACGAACGCCGGGACCTTCAGGTTCTCCTGCACCAGGGTTTCAAAGAATGCTGGTGGTACCGGCCGGGCCAACGTGCTCGCCGCCAACTCGCGCGCAAAGCCGATGCCGACCGGATCGGCCAGCTTCGACAAGGTCGAGTCCCAGAATCGCTGTGCACTCGGATTGTCTCGCAAGCGGGCGGGCGATCCCAAGAGTACGAGCGCCGAGGTGCGCTCCGGGTTCTCGATCGCAAAGCGCCGGGCGGCAAAGCCGCCGCTAGAGCCGCCCACAATCACGGCGCTCTGAAGCTGGATCGCATCCATGAACCCTGCCAGGTCCATCAAGTCGCCCACGCTGTAACCCGCCGCGGGGCGACTCGCATCGCCGTGACCTCGTTGTGTCGGGGCAAAGGCGCGTACGGAGCTAGGCAGGTGAGCTAGCACTAGCTCGAAGGAGTGCCATGAGTCTCCGATCGCATGGAGGAAGACCACGGGAACGCCGGAAGGGTCTCCTTGCTCCACATAAGGAAGCCTCAGCCGGCTAGGGAGCTCTACCGACTTGACAGAATGATCTCGCGCGTCGCGGGACATTGGTGTCTCCTCAGGCGGTAATACCTCTGCATCTAGGCCCACAGCGCACGCACTTGCGCGGGGTCGTTGGTCGCGCCCAGCGTAACCATTAGCTTGAGGCGGGCCTTGGCCCCGTTCAGCCCGTCGCTTAAGAGTGCGCCTGCGGCGGCCAGTTCGCGGCACGCGCCGGCATAGCCATAACGATCGCCAACTGCGCCAGATGGGCAACGCGACGCGATGACGATCGGCACGCCTGCGCCTATGGCAGCACGGATATCATCCACCCACCAGGGCGGCACGCGCCCGCCGCCCAGGCCCTCGATCACGATGCCACGTACACCGCGCGCCAGCGCCTCGCGCAGCGGATCAACTTCCATGCCCACCGCCAGCTGCAACAGCGCCACCCGCGTCTCCAGCCGCGCCGTCGGGATCACCTCGCGCGCTGTGCGGCAAGCGATGATCACCCGGGCCCCCTCCACGCGGCCCAATGGCCCCCAGCCGGGCGACTGGAAGGTGTCCAGGCTCTGCGTATGCATCTTGGTGACATAACGTGCTGCGTGTACCGTGTCGTTCAGCACCACCAGCGCGCCTAACCCCGCTGCTTGCGGGTCTGCCGCCGCCAGCAGTGCCGCGCGCATATTTGCCAGCCCCTCGTACCCCACGTCGGATGCCGTGCGCATGGCGCCGGTGAGCACTATTGGCTTGTCCGATGCGATGGTCAGGTCCAGCAGATAGGCGGTCTCCTCCAGCGTGTCGGTGCCGTGCGGGATGACGATGCCCACCACCTCGTCGCGGGCCAGGATCGCCGCCACCCGCTGGCGCAACCCCCAGAGCAGCTCCAGCGTCAGATGCGCGCTGGGCAGATTGCAGAATGCCTCGCCCGTTACCTCTGGCAGACCACTCGGCAGATCAGGCAAGAGGTCAGCCACATGCAGGCGTGGCACTGCGCCGCTGCCCGGCGCATCCTCACGCATGGCGATAGTGCCACCAGTGGTGAGAACCACAAGTCGGCGTGCGCCCATGGCTAATCCCTCCGCAATGTGCGCTGGCTGCCTGGATCGCGTGGCGCGAAGCGCGTCAGGCTGTCAGGGTTAGCGGACCCCCATGCAGATCCCCAGAAGGTTGTTCGCCGAGTCGTCGCCCTCGAACCAGTAGTACCATTCTCGCCCTTCGCCTGTGCGCTCCAGCCCGGCCTCCTTGATGCTTTGCATCAAGGTCGCATAGGCCGCCTCAACGTGGGCTAGGCTTCCCCAGAGCAGCAGGCTCGCGCAGCGGTATGTTGGCAACACCTTGACACGCGCTTCGCCTGCGGGTGGCGTTCCCGGCTGGACGGGAACGCCGACCTCCATCAGGAACAACTCGGCGTCACCGCCGTGGGTATCGGTCTGGACCCCGTAATACCGGATGACGATCGGCCCAGCCTGCGCCATACCGGCCTGCGCGCGGGCCGCATCAAGGCTAGACATCATGGTATCCAGGTCTCTGTCCAGATTGGCGAGCGCCGTAGGCCGGTTGATCACGTGGAAGAATGTCATCTCGGGCATGGTGAGCACACGCATGTGGCCGATAAGGAACGTTGGTGTAGCCTGTGACTCCATGGTTTTCTCCTCCGGATTTGGCCTGCTGCCTGCTCCCCCACGACAGCATCGTGCCATGTTGATGCCCGAGCCACTTTATCGGCGCGGAGTGGAGCGGTCACGCTATGACGCTACCGCGTGTCTGCCGGCTCCGCCGCGATCTTGCGCTCGGCCTCATCCAGCCGCAGTGAGAGCGCTGTAGACACGCCGTCTTGCCGCATGGAGATGCCATAGATGGTGTTGGCGGCGCTGATGGTGTGCCGGTTGTGGGTAATGACAATGAACTGAGTATCCCTGGCCATGGCGACCAGCGCATCTCGAAAGCGCCCGACATTCGCCTCGTCCAGCATGGCGTCCACCTCGTCCAGCACGCAGAAAGGCAGGGGGCGGGTCTTCAGGATAGCAAAGAGGAGCGCCGCTGCCGTCAGGGCGCGCTCGCCTCCCGAGAGAAGCGCCAAGCTCTGCTGGCGCTTGCCGGGCGGGCGAGCGATAATCTCCACGCCGGTCTCGTTGAGCGCATCCGGCTCGGTGAGCACTAGCCTGGCGCTGCCGCCGCCGAAGAGAAGCGCGAAATACTCGCTGAATGCCTCGGCAACGGCGCGAAAGGTCTGCCTGAATTCGCGCTCCATCACCTCGTCTAGCTCGGCGATGACCTGCTGCAGCGATTGGATCGCCTTCTCCAGGTCGGCAGCCTGCGTGCTGAGGAAGGTGTGACGCTCCAACGTGTCACGATACTCGGCAGGAGCGTTTGGGTTGAACCCACCCAGTCGCCGTATCCTGGCGCGCAGCTCGCGGATATCCGTCTCGAGGCTTTCTGGCAGCACGCTCACCTCGACGAGCTGCCGCTCCTGCCGGTCGAGGGTGAAAGAGAGCTGTAGAGGGTAGCGGTGTGGTAGCGAGATCGGCCCCAGATCATCCTCGATCTGGCGTTGCAGGCGGTCAAGCTCCTCCTGAGCGCTTTTCCGCCGCAAGACCAATTCCTGTTCGCGCATCTCCAGCTCGCGCAGCTTCTCATGGGCCTGATCTGCGGCTTCTCTCGCGACACGCTCATCCGCGTCCAGCCGTTTCACTTCATCCTCAGCCGGTTCGATCTCGCGGCGCAGCTCGTCAACGCGGACGCGAAGCGCGTCCGTTTCCTCGCCCAGACGCGTCATCTGGCGAGCAGCGGCCGCGATCTCGTTGCGGAGCTCGGCCAGACGTCTGGCTTTGATCTCCGTTTGCCCGGCGAGGCGTTGCAGCGCGTCCCGCTGCTCCTGCAGCTCCCTGATAGTGCTCTCATGGTTGCGAACAGCGAGAGCCAGAGCGGTCTGAGCAGCGCTGATCTCCTGGCGCAGCGTGTCGCTATCCAGCGCAGCCATCTGCTGCTCCAATTCCGCCAACCGGCTCGCTAACGCCGCCTGGTTGTCGCGGGCCGCGCGCTCCTTCTGCGTCAGCTCGTCGCGCCGCTGGTCAAAGGTCGCAAGCTCTGATTCGGCACGCTGCATGGTGCTTTGCTGATACACGATCTCGTCTCGGGCATGTTGCGCTTCCTGTGCCAGCCGCGCGCCAGCCCGACGCTGGCGTTCCTGCTCAATGCGGAGCGCGCGAAGCTCGGCGTCGGCGGCAGCAATGGCCTGCTCTGATTGGCGCAAGTTGCCATCCAGTTCGCGCTGCTGGGCGACGAGCACCGCCTCAACGTTTTGCAGCGCCGCGAGGGCATCCGGGATCTCCTGCCATTCGCGCTCCAGGGCGATCTTGCCATCGGTCGCCTGACGCGAGCCACCACTCACCGCGCCGCTGGCCAGGACTAGCTCTCCTTCCAGCGTAACGATGCGCAAGTTGCCGCGTAACTCGCCCAGCAGACGATGTGCCACCTTGAGGTTTGTAACGATGACTGTTTGGCCGAGCAAGTGGTCAAAGATAGTGGCGTAGCGTGGATCGAACTGCACCAGTTGGTTGGCCATTCCCAACACGCCCTCGCCGCGCGGCGCGCTGCCGGCCCGACCGGCGCGTATAGTGTCCAACGGCAGGAAAGTGGCGCGACCGCCATTGGCGCGTTTGAGCAGCGCGATAGCCGCTTCTGCATCCTGCCACGTCTCGACCACAACATCCTGCAGGTGCGCGCCCAGCGCCACCTCGATCGCGGCATCCAACTCGGCACGAATCTGCACCAGACGCACGACCGGGCCGTGCACGCCGCGCAGATCGCCCCGCTCTGCCGCCTGCAGAACGGCACGCACCCCGGGATAGTAGCCGGAAAGCTCGTCGCGCATGCGGGCCACGATCTGCTGGCGATGGCGTAGCGCCGCTATCTCTTGCGCGCGGCGTTGCCCCTCGCGCTGTAGTGCGAGCTTTTGCTCCTGTTGTGCGGTTACCTCGTCGCGCAGACGGCGCAGCTCCTCTTCCGCCGTCCTGATCTGCGCCTCGCGCGCCAACTCTTGCTGCTGGTGGTGAGCGAGCTGATCTTGGAGCTCCGCCAAGATGCGCTCCTGTGCGACGATGGCTTCCCGTTGGCGTGCCACAAGCGCCCGCAATTCGCTATGCCGTTCGGCTAGCGCCGCCCGCCGGTTCTCTGCATCGCTGGCCGCTGCCGCTGCCCCGTAGATCGCCTCACGTGTCTGCTGCCATACCCTGTTGAGCGTGTCGCGCTGGCGCTTGGCCTCTTCCCAGCGAGTGCGCAGAGCCGCTAACGCCACTTCCGCCTGCTGCTGCTCTGCGCTAATGCTCTGGGCGCTGGCCGTTGTCTCGCGCACGCGTTCCTCTTGCGCCTGTCGCTGGCACTGTAGCTCCGCGATCTCTTCAAGCGTCTGCTGCTCCTGCGGCAAGAGCAGGCGATGTCGCTCCTTTACCACAGCAAGCGCGCGATCTTTCTCGTCTATCTGGCGGTGCAGGGCGCTGCTCTCCTGGTGCCATGCGCTCAGACGCTCGCGCAGTGCAGCCTGCGCGGCGCCGATACGGGCCAGCCGTTGTGTAGCGGCCGCGATGTTCGCTCGCTGGTGTGCGATGAACTCGGTGATCTCTGCCTGTTGGGCCTCGATCTCCTGTAGCCGTGTCCACCCCTGTTGCCAGTGAAAACCATACCAGAGGCGTAGCAGCTCATCCAGGTCGCGCGAAAGCACCTGGTGCTCTTCAGCTCGCTGCGCTTGCACCTGCAGGGATGCGAGGCGGGGTGTGATCTCGGCGATGATGTCGCTGATTCGCACCAGGTTTAGTCGGGTGTCTTCGAGCTTGCTGAGCGCCTCATCTTTCTTGGCCTGATATAGCCTGATGCCCGCAGCTACCTCGAAGAGACTGCGCCGCTCGATGGGGCGAAGGCTGAGCGCTGCGTCCACCAGGCCCTGGCCAATGACGACATAGCTGTCGCGGCTGAGGCCGCCCTTTTCCAGCATCTCTATGATCTCGCGGGCGCGAATGCGTGCGCCATTCAGGAGGTACTCGCTCTCGCCGGAGCGATAGACGCGGCGTACGATATACACCTCGTCGAAATCTACTGGCAGCCAGTGCGTGCTATTGTCCAGCGTGATGGCGACCTCAGCCATGCCCTGGCGAGGGCGCAGGCGGCTGCCCGCAAAGATGAGGTCTTCGGTACGTTTGATGCGCAGGCTGGATTGCCGCTGTTCGCCCAGTACCCAGCGGATCGCATCGGCGATGTTGCTCTTGCCGCTCCCATTCGGTCCCACGATAGCCGTAACGCCCGAATCAAAGACAAACTCGGTGCGGCTGGCAAAGGTCTTGTAGCCCTGCAACTGTAACTTCTTGAGTAACATCCACACTCCCGACAGGGCCCGTCAGAGCGCGGTCGCCTGGTCGGCCCGATTATAGCGCTTTCGCTGTGCCTGTCAACGCCTTCGCGGTGGCGTCACGTCCCAATCCGCCGTGGGCCCTATCGCCTCACCGATGCGCGGCGGAAAGCAGTAGCGCCCCATCAGCACCTCTGGCCCGCGCTCTGCATCCAGGGCCGCGCTGTCCGCGTCTGGAAAGTGCGCTTGCCAGTGTTTCATGCGTCGCACGATCGTGCCGCGCAGGCGCTCATCATAGAAATCGCCCGGCAGATCCAGTGGTGTCTCTGGCGACCAGGCATAATCGGCGCCGGCAAAGAGGGTGATCAGTCGCCCGGCGATATCGTTGGAGCCCCAGACGCACAGGGTTACGCCACGGCAATTCGCCACATGTCGGGCCTCGCGACACCAAACCTTGGTAGCGCCGAACGCACCTTGCTCGTGAATGAAGCTAGCGCCCGCGCCCATCATAAAGGAGGTCTTGCCCGCGCCACCATAGCGATACACATATTCGCGGATGCGGTCCGCATGTGCCATGTGGTACATCCAAGGCTGGGTTACGACCTTCTCCCGTAGCTCGTCGGGAATCGGCCGGCCACCGTGATCGGCCCAGAGGTGCATCTCGACCTGCTTGCCGTGCGCGGCGGCGTGGCGCTGGATGATGTCGTAGAGGCGACGGACGTGCGTAACCGGCGTGTACGCGTCGCGGCGCTCGGGTGAGATGTCGGGCATGAGCGACCAATCCGCCTCGTCCAGGCCGACGTGCAAATAGGCGGGATCGCCCTGCAAGAGCGGCACCCATTCGCCGATGATCTTGTCCAGCAGCGCGTATGTCGGCTCACCGATGCCAAAGGATTGCCCGTATTGGCCCGTGGCGCCGTAGAGCTCGGGGTAATGGTAGAGCAGGCTGGACACATGTCCCCACGCCTCCAGCTCTGGCATGACCTGAATCTGGTACCGCCTGGCGTACTCGATCAGCTCGCCATACACGGCGATGGGGAGCGCAGCCGGATTTTCTTGCCCCAGCGGCAGCGTCGCATAGCGCACACCGTTCAGCTCGTCGTCGTGCAGATGCAGATGCAACGTGTTGAGCTTGAGCCGGGCCATGATGCGGATGACGCGCTCGATCAGCGTGCGGGAAAAGGGCGCGCGACCGATATCGAGCATCACTGCACGGATGGCGTAGGCCGGCCAGTCGCGGATGGCGACGCCAGGCACGGTGCCCGGCTGGGCAGAGAAGGCAACGAGTTGTGCCAGCGTCTGGGCAGCAT
>JAIOAV010000015.1:0-27893 GCA_019873665.1 Chloroflexota bacterium | reverse complement strand
CAGGCGCGCGCCGGTCGCGTCTACGCGCAACGCGTACCCTTCCGCGCGCTGCGGAGTGGGCAGAGGTGCGTTCTCTGCGGCGAGGTCGAGCGTGATCGCGGGCAGTGCCGGCACCCCCGTGGCGATCTGCACAGTGCGTCCGGTGAGGCGACGCACGTCCTCCGCCAGGCCGAATGCGATGCGATCAATCCCCTCCATCTGCGCTGAGGGGACATAGCACCGTATCTCTGCCGGCAATGTCCAATTGGGCAGAATCTGCGCGATCTCTTGCGGCCAGGGAACCAGCAAAAGACCCTGATTGAGCCAGTTCATCTATGCGCTCCTTTACGGTAATCTATGCTTGACCCGTGATGCGCTTGCGCTCAGCTTGCACCAGGCGCTCCAGCGCCAGGCGGCAGTAGATGAGCGCGCGCGGCAGGTGGAATGGATCCTTTACCGGCAGCGCCACCGTCTGGGAGAACTTGCGTCCGCGCCGGTCTAGCCGCTGCGTCCATTCGCCATAGCCGGGCACCGGATAGTGGCTGAAGGCATAGTCGTGCACCCGCTCGTACCACTGGAGACACCATTCCGCGCCGGTGATCTCGTAAGCGAGCAGAAGGGCGTAGAGCGCCTCGGTATGCGGCCACCAGAGCTTGGCGTCAGCGAAAGCCCACCACGGCTTGCTGTCCCCTGCCGCGTCCCGTGCCAGCAAGATGCCGCCGTGCTCTGGATCCCATCCCAATTCCATATGCCAGCGGATAGCGTCTACCGCTTGCTGGATGCGCGTCTGGTCCCCTTGCCGCTGGTAGATGTGGATCATGAACCACATGGACTCGATAGCGTGCCCAGGCACGATACTCCGCCCCTGCGGCGAGTCCAAGCGGTGGTTGTCGAGCGTCATGAATTCCAGGAGCATCCTATCTTGCGGCTGCAGGTAGACGTCCATCACATCGCGCGCGTGGTAGAGGCTCGCCGCGATGATATTGGGATCCCCTGTCAGGTGACCCAGTTCGCCAAAGACGCTGGCAAAGATCATGGAGATGCCGTGCGCCTTGACGCCGGTAGGGAGCGGGTAAGGGTCGGTCGCATACGAGCCGGGGCGTGCCAGTCGCTGTTGGACGTTGCGATACGTCTCCAGCGCCAGATTGAGCACCTCGCTGTCGCCTGTAGCGCGGGCCAATTCCGTCAGGCCGTAGATGGCAAAACCATCGGCGTAGATGCTGGTCGCACCTTGCAGGATGTTGCCTTCTCGATCCACGCTGAACACCCAGCGCCCCTGATCGTCGCGCCCGTGCGCTCGCACAAAGCGATAGATGTGGCGCGCTACGTCCAGCCACTCCTGCCGCGGCGCGATCTTGTTGTAAAGCGCGGAGAACGTCCAGATGGCCCGCAACTGCGACCACATGTACTTGTCATAAGAGAGGACATGCCCTTCGTCAGAGATGCACGTGTTGATGCCGCCGTACTGCCAGTCAATAGCGTGTTCCATCCAGAAGGGCACGACCCGATCGTCAAGCTCTGCCCGGTAGATTGCCAGCAGATCCTCGATTCGGTTGAAGACACGCATCTGCTCCTCCTTACGCAGAAAGGGGACGCGATGCCGCGTCCCCATCGGAACTAGTGATACCATGCGTCGCAACCTCATTTGAGGTTCTTGAACCAGTTGTACCACTCTTTGAGGCCGATCTCTGGCGGCATGTCGTGCACCTCATATTCGAGCGCCCAATCGCCTTTATAGCCGATCGTCTCCAGTTGGCGGATGATCCAGAGGAAGTCTATCACACCATCGCCGAGCATCGTTCGCGCAAAGCCGCTGGGAGTGGTGGCGCCGTCTTTCAGGTGGACATGCACGATCCAGTTGCGCATCGTATCCAGGGCCGCGTGATAGTCCACGCCCGCGGCGAGGAGATTGCATGGCTCGTAAAGGACACCGAATGATTTCGAGTCCACCTCAATGCAAAGGCTACGGCAGTGGTCGGGATTCCCAGAGATACCGCCGCCATGGTTCTCGAATCCCAGGCGAATGTTCTTGCGAGCCGCGTAGGCAGCGCTGCGCTGGAACCAAGGCACGATGCGGTCAAAGTGGCGTGGGTCATCGTCGCCCGGCGTGACGCGAATCGTGCGCGCGCCGAAAAAGGCAGCCATGTCAATGGCGCGATACATCTGGCGCAGCTCTTCCTGCTGCACCGCCAGGTCCTCGCTGGCAAACCCCTTGCCGACATAAGTGCCAAGGTTACCAATGCGCAGCCCGTTTGCCTCTGCCAGCGACTTGATGCGGTTAGGATCGCACTCCGTAGGATCCAGCGAAAAGTGAGGAGCTCGCCCCAGCAAGTCGATCTTCCGGAATCCTGCAGCCGCGATGACCGCAAACGCCTCTTCTGGCGGCCGGCTGATCAAAGGAATCGTACAAGCCGAGACACGCGACATGTCCATCGTCTTCCCTCCTCATCGTTGATGTGCCCACGTCGCCGGACCGGCCCCCAACAGGGCAGCGTGGGTTGCCCAACCCGAAGGCGACCTCGTCGCATTCGCTTGCATATCATAGCCCAAACGGGGCAAATGGCAAATCGGGAAGACGCTCTGCAGCACTGTTGCCACGACGTGATGCTACAGCGCGCACCGCCGAGCGCTGTGTTGCGTGCCAGCATAATCCCGCTACAATGGAGGATGTGGCTAGATTCACCCACGAGTCAAGCGTGTGGCTCTGAGCGCACAGAAGGAGTTGTCAGATGAGCAAGCCGAGAACTATCCTGATAGCCTTGCTGGTGCTGGCGCTGAGCGCATGTGAGCGCCCCGCGAAACCTGTTCCTGTTGAGACCCTGCTCTCGCCCATGCCAGTCGTCGCTACGGCTACGGCGACCGTCATCGCCGTGCTGCCGACGGAGGCCATGTCTCAGGCCACTGCGACTGCGACAGGGCCAGCGGCGACGGCCACGACAGTGGCATCGCCCACTGAGACGTCTCAGCCGTCAACGGCGATGGTTCAGCCTCCCGCGCCAACCGCAAGCACGCAACCACTTACACCGCCGGCGACCGCTATCCCGCCTACCGCGACGGCTGTACCACCCACAGCTACGCCAGAGCCAATGCGCATCGCGTTTGCGCCGGGCACGACCTCCATCGCCCTTCAAGGGAATATTGGGGCGCAGAGCGTGGATCGGTATGTGCTGAGCGCGCAGGCGAATCAGCTCATGGAGGTGAATGTGGCGGCGACCGCGCCCAATGTGCGTCTCTTTGTGTTGGGGAGTGACGGTGTGGTCCTCAAGAGCGGGCTGATCGGACCACCGAGCTTTCGCGGCGTGTTGCCCACGACACAGGATTACCTGATCTATATCGCGGCCGACGGGCAGGCCACGGCCTACACGCTCGGTGTTGTTATCCCACAACGCCTGAGCTTTGCGCCGAACGCCACGCAGATGGGATTGGATGGCAGCTATCCTATCACCGGCGAGCAGTACTATGTCCTGCGGGCGGCTGGGGGGCAGCTCATGGATGTCCAAGTGATGACAGTCGCGAGCAGCGCGATGCTGGCGATCTATGGTGCCGACGGTGTGGTGCTCAAGGAAGCGGGCGTCGCCGGCCCCTTCTTCCGGGGCACGCTCCCCGCGACGCAGGATTATATCTTGCGCATTGCTGGGCCTTCGGGCGCGCCGTATAGCCTATCCATCCTGATTCCGCAGCGGATCATCTTTGACGCGGGCGCAACGTCGGCAGTAGTGGAGGGGGATCTCGCGCCGCAGGATAACCGGGCGTATGTCGTGCACATGGCCGCGGGCCAGACGCTGGACGTGCGCGCGACAGCGCCCCCTGAATCGGTGCGTCTGATCATCTATGGCGTGGATGGGGATGTGTTACGTAGCGGCATGGCCGGCACGCCCGACTATCGCGGGCAAGTGCGCACCACGCAGGATTATATCATCAGTGTCTCGGCGGCGCAGCAGGCTCACTATGTGATGACGGTGATCATCCCAGCGCGGATCACTTTCCAGCCGGGCGCCATCTCAGGGACGGCGCAGGGTACGGTGCGGGCGGGCGCGACCAATTCATACGTGATAGGCGCATCTGGTGGACAGACTATGTCCGTTGTTCTGATATCGCCTGTCAGCCTGTTGCTGGGCATCGAGGGGAATGACGGCGTGCGCCTCAAGCCCTATCAGAGCGGCGGCAACACATGGCAGGGCATTCTGCCGGCGACGCAAGATTACTGGATCAACGTTCTCTCTACCGGTGCAGCGGGAGTGTATCAGATCCAGGTAACCATCCAATAGCTCTACGGAAAGGCGGTGCAGTATTCCTTGCGGATGCATAGCCAACTCGCATTGCCATCTTTGATCATCGCTATTATCCTGGCGTTTGTCGGGCAGTTTCTCCTGACCGGCATGAAGCTTTACACGCCGGGAGTCACAACGTACGCTCTCGCCATGAGCTGCATGGCACTCTATGTCAGGCAATGCTCGTCGCGCAGAGGCCCGCGTATTTCGAAGCCCTCGTGGCACATGCCATGGCGGCAGATCATGGCCTCGCTGCTGGCGGTCGCGACGACAGGGGGCTCGCTGTTCCTGCAGTGGCACGACACGGCCTACGCGCTGCAGGTAGCGCTCTGGCTGGCCGGGATGGCCTTTCTCGTTATTGGCTGCTGGCCCTCCAGTTACCGTTGGCGGCGGCTGGGTGAGCGGCTGTGGGCGAATCGTGGTGAGATCGCTTTCCTGGGCGCGATCGCGCTGGCTGGTTTCGTACTGCGCGCCTATGATCTCGAGCACATTCCCGGCGGGTTCCATGGCGATGAGGGTGAGTGGTCTGATTATGCGTTGCGCATCCTCGAGGGTAGGATTGTTCCCCCTTTCGTCGTCGGTTGGGATCAGCACCCAACGCTCTTCTCGTATCTGCAGGCGGGTTCCATGGCGCTCTTTGGCCGCGACGTGGGCGGCGTGCGTATGCTTTCCGCTCTGACGGGCGCGCTGACGCTGCCAGTGGTCTATCTGCTGGTGCGTCGCATGTTGGGACGCTGGGCGGCATCGGTGGCGACGCTTCTGCTCACCGTGTCGCACTGGCACATTGACTTTAGCCGGCTGGCGATGAACGATATACAGGTTTCGTTGTTCGCGGCGTTGACATTGCTCTTTCTGTATCGTGGTATCCGCTCGCGGCGGGCACGGGATTATTGCCTGTCTGGTCTAGCGCTGGGTGTGGCTTTCAACTTTGGCAACAAGGCAGTGTTCATCCCCCCGATTGCTGTGCTGCTGCTTATCTACATGGTGATCACGCAGCGTGGCTACCTGCAGCGGCAGTATCGCAACTTGATTGTGCTCGCGGTGGCCAGCGTTGTGGCTTTTGCGCCCCTTGGGATGTTCTATGTGCAACGAGACTGGCAGTCGCTCCTCTTCTCACGGACGCAGGACCGCTCCATCTGGCGCAACTGGGAGCGAACTTATGCCGCCTATGGCGTGGACAGCAAAGCGGAAGTAGTCTTGCATCAGGTTGAGAAGACGCTGCTGGTCTTCAACTATTATGCCGACAATGCCTTCTATAGCTTTACGCGCGAGCCGATCCTCGATCCGCTCACTGCGCCTCTGTACGTCCTGGGTCTTGCCTATTGCCTGTTGCGCTGCTGTCAGCCGCGATATGCGCTTCTGCTCGTCTGGTATCTGGTGCCGGTCTTGGGCAATATCCTCTCCATTGACCCGCCCCAGGTGCACCGTATGGTGGCACTTGTGCCGGCGCCGTTCATTATGGCGGCTGTTACGGCGGATCGGCTGCGTGTGGAGGTGACACAGCGCTTGCCCACGCGAGCGCCTCAGTGGCTCCGCGTGGCGTTGGGCGCGCTGGTGATGCTGTTTCTGGCGGCAGTGTGTTATTTGAATGTAGATGCCTACTTTGTCCGCTACGCCACTCGCTGGCCATGGCGAAACGTAACGGATGTAGCACGTTACATCAAGAGTGTCGGCAACGATCGCCAGATCTACCTGGTCAGTGATCTGCCTTTTGGCCATGGCACGATCCGCTTCATTGCGCATGGGGTGCGGGGGCTAGAGGCGCGCAACGTTACCGAGTTCGTGCCGGTGCAAGAGGACCTGTCGCGCGATGCGGTGTTTGTCATCACGCCGAGTCACTACCATCTGTTGCCGGCCATTCAGGAGACCTACCCTGGGGGACGCCTGTCCGAGTATAGCGAGTTTCGGGCCTATGAGGTGAGCAGGCTCGAGATCGCGCGGCGACTGCGCGAGATGCGCGAGGGGACAAATGGCCTCTGGGGAGAGTATTACGCGAATCCGACGTGGCAAGGGGAGCCTGTCTGGGAGCGCGCCGACCAGCTCCTCGCCCTGCGGGAGTATCGCCCGCCGGCGGAAGGGCCATTCTCGGTTCGTTGGTCTGGGACACTCAAACTAGATCGGCCCGGCGAATACGTATTCGAGTTCCTGGCAAATGGCGAGCTGTGGTTCTATCTGGATGATGAGCTGGTGGTACACGATGGACAGGTGGCGGGCGAGCGGTGGGTGAAGGCGACGGTAGGCCTGGCAGCCGCGGTCCACCGTGTGGAAATCCGCTATTGTCATATGAGCGGTCGTCGTATCATCGAGTGGTATTGGACGCCGCCCGGCGCCACGCGTGAGCTCGTGCCCCAGAGCGTCTTGTCACACTGAGATGACCGCTGGAAGGTTGGAGCATGCCTGAGATCGAGAGCCCACTGAGCGCGCGAGAGATGGAGATCCTGCGCCTGGTGGCAACCGGCGCCACAAATGCGCAGATCGCGTTGGCGCTGGATATCAGCCCGAACACCGTCAAGGTGCATCTGAAGAACATCTTTGCCAAGTTGGGCGTGCTCTCACGCACTGAGGCAGCAACGCTGGCAATCAAGAATGGGTGGGTACAAGTGGGAGAAGTGACGGCGCCAGGCGTTAGCGCCGTGGAGGCGCCTCCGTCAGTGCCTGCGCCATCCCTGGCCCGCACGCAGGCGGCGCGGCTCTGGCCGCCGGTGGCACGCTGGCAAAAGATCCTGTTGCTGACGACGATGGTGGCCCTGGCAGTGATTTTATGGTTGCCTCCTGCACGCACTGCACTACCGGGTGCGTTGGATCCGTTCAGCGACCACGCGCGCACGGCCGAGGCGGTCTTGCCGAGTTCGGAGTTGACGCGATGGGCCAGTGTCGCCCAGATGCCCACGCCGCGCGGGCGGCTGGCAGTGGTCGCGCTGGATGGCCGTATATACGCGATTGGCGGCGATACCGCAAAGGGCATCAGTGATGCGGTAGAGATCTATGACCCTGTCACGAATACCTGGCGATATGGCGCGGCCAAGCCTACGGCAGCTGGGAATATCGCGGCTGTGGTAGTCGGTGGCAGGATCTATGTGCCGGGCGGCTTTGGCGTGGCGCGTGCGGCGCTGGCGACGCTGGAGATCTATGATCCGGCGAGCGATCTCTGGACCACTGCTGCGCCGCTGCCAGAGCCGCTCTTTGCCTATGCGCTGGCGTCGGCAGGAGAGCGGATCTATCTCTTCGGTGGCTCGAACGGCACCCGCTATCTTGACACAACGTACATCTATGATACGGTGGCAGATGAGTGGAGCCGTGGCACTCCGCTGCCTACGCCGCGTGC
Source organism: Chloroflexota bacterium (assembly GCA_019873665.1). GTDB lineage: Bacteria > Chloroflexota > Anaerolineae > JAAYEA01 > JAAYEA01 > JAIOAV01. The sequence continues at coordinate 20,318 of JAIOAV010000015.1, read as the reverse complement.
GTTCCTGGCAGCGAGCGTTATAGATGATGTCATCTATGTCGTTGGGGGCTATGATGGCGTGCGCGAGTATGCGCGCTGCGACGCGTATAATCCGGCGCTGGAGGGAAGCGCAGAGGGCCCTTGGCGCGCGCGAGCGGACATGCTGGCTGCCCGTGCGGGGATGGCTGCTGTCGTCGTGGCGGAGAATCTGTACGTGATCGGTGGCGGCTGGAGCAGTTACCTTTATTTCAATGAGCGCTACGATCCGGCCAACGATGTGTGGGCAGCCATTGAGACTCCTATCCTGGGCCAGTGGCGAACGCTGGGCGCGGCGGCAGCGCCGTGGGAACAGGAGGTCGCCATCTATGCACTGGGTGGCTGGAACGGCGATTACTTGGGCGTCAATCAGCGCTATCGCCCCTTCTTCTACGTCAGCCTCCCGAGCATCCCTTCGGGTAGGTAATGCGCCGTGCATCGAGTGTCCTGTCAGGTGGGTTGTGTGTTCGCATAGACATAGCGCTTTGTCTTTCTGGCTTCTTCGGTATATTTTAAGAGGAGATCTCTGATGGCGACGCAATGCCCGATAGTGGGCATCGTGGGATGGTCTGGGGCAGGGAAGACGACTCTCCTCGCTCGCTTGATTGCCGAGCTGAAGAGACGCGGCTATCGCGTGGGCACGATCAAGCACTCTGGCCATGTTGATGCGTCCGTAGATGTGCCGGGAAGTGATACCTGGCGGCATATGGAGGCGGGGGCAGACGTCGTGGCGCTGGCATCGCCGCGCCTCCTGGCGGTGATGCAGCGTCTGTCAGAAGATGTGGGGTTGGCCGAGGTGGTGGCGCAGATGCCGCCGGTGGACATCATCCTCGTGGAAGGCTATAAGCGAGCCCCGGTGCCCAAGATCGAGATTTCCCGGGGAGCCCGGGGGGACGCGCTCATAAGTCGGCCAGATGAGCTGATCGCGCTGGTTACGGATCGCGCTTGGGACGTGTCGGTGCCGCAGTTTGCGCCAAACGACACGGCGGGCGTGGCAGCCCTGCTAGTGGATCGCTTTCTGCAAATCCCATCTTGAGTTTTTCGCATAGCCACAGTGCTCCACTCTGTCCATCATAACTCAAACATATTCCCTAAAGAGGTCAAAGAACTATGCGAAACCGTACCCTTGCCGCCACGGCATTCTCGTGTGTGATCATTACATCGGCTATCGAAGCCAGTGGAGTAGGGAAGAAGGGAGATTCCACCGATGAGCGAGTTCGTTGAGCAATGGGGCCGCTATGAAACACAGTGGGAAGGCCCCCGAGGAGGCAATCCTTTTTGCGATGTATCATTGCAGGCCGAGTTTTCTTATGGCAATCGGGTGGTGCCAGTGGCCGGCTTTTACGACGGCGAAGGGGTCTATACTCTGCGCTTCATGCCGGATCGTGTGGGAAAATGGCGCTATGTGACTCACAGCGACGTGCCCGCGCTGGATGGAAGGCGGGGCGAGTTCACGTGTATTCCCGCCAGCGGTGGCAATCACGGCCCGGTGGTCGTGCGCGATACGCATCACTTTAGCTATGCCGATGGCACGCCGTACGTGCAGATCGGGACGACGTGTTACGCCTGGGTGCATCAGGGGGATGCGCTTGAGGAGCAGACCCTGCAGAGCCTGCGCGCAGCCCCCTTCAACAAGCTGCGCATGTGCGTGTTTCCGAAGGATTATCTCTATAACCGCAACGAGCCGTTTCTCTACCCATTCGAACGCGATGAGCGTGGCGTGTGGGATTTCACTCGCTTTCACCCACCCTTCTTCCGACATCTGGAACAGCGCGTCGGCCAGCTGCTCGAACTCGGTATTGAGGCGGATATCATCCTCTTTCACCCGTATGATCGGTGGGGTTTCGCTACGATGGGCAGCGAGGCGGACGACCGCTATCTGCGCTATGTTGTCTCGCGCCTGGCAGCGTATCGCAATGTATGGTGGTCTATGGCCAATGAGTACGACCTGATGCGCGACAAAACCGTGGGGGACTGGGATCGCTTCTTCCAAATCGTCCAAGAGACGGATCCGTATGGGCACTTGCGTTCCATACACAACTGCCGCCAGTTCTACGATCATGGCAAGCCGTGGGTGACCCATGCCAGCATCCAAAGCTCCGACGTGCATCGCGTACCCGAGTGGCGCACGTTGTACCGCAAGCCGGTGGTGCTGGATGAATGCCAGTACGAGGGAAACATCGAGCGACACTGGGGCAATATCTCGGCGCGGGAGATGGTACATCGGTTCTGGCAGGGCACGGTGGGTGGGGGGTACGTGGGGCATGGGGAGACGTACCTCCACCCGCAGGATATCCTGTGGTGGTCTAAAGGAGGCGTCTTGCACGGCGAAAGTCCCTCTCGGATCGCCTTCCTGCGGCGGCTGCTAGAAGAAGGGCCATGCGGCGGGCTAGAGCCGATGGGGCCCTGGGGCGCACGGCAGGGAGAGGCGTTTTTCCTCTATTACTGGGGCGTGCATCAGCCGGCGGAGTGGACGCTCGATCTGCCCGAGGCAAAGCGTTACGCGGGCGAGGTAATTGACACGTGGGAAATGACACGCACCCCCTTGCCACACCCGGTGAGCGGCAAGTGTACTATGCGGCTGCCAGGCAAGCCGGGAATGGCGCTACTGCTGCGCACGATCGGCTAGAAAAAACCAAAGGACGGGATTGCACCTGGTGTAATCCCGTCCTTTGGTGTGCATCGCCATCTAGATCCATCCGCGTCGTGCGATGTTCCTTTCGCTTCGTAGATGAGCGAACGGATCATATACGCTCCTTCCCCGGGCCAGGTGGCTACTCGCCGTCTGCCGGCTCAGTCCAGATACTTGCCAATCAACAGGTGAAGATCGCGCTTGAGCTCAGCCGGCACGCGGGCCGGATCGGTGATCAGCGCCGTCGCCAGCGCGTGCGGGCACTCGCAGGAGCGCTCTTCCGGGATCATTGGCACGAGATACTCGAGCGCCTTTTTCGTCACTGCGGCATTGGCCTGCAGGTTGGCGATGAGCATCGCCACGCTCACCGGTTCCTCCGTTTCGTGCCAGACATCGTAATCGGTTACGTGGGCCATGACCGCGTAGCAAATCTCAGCCTCGCGCGCCAGCTTGGCCTCCGGAAATACGGTCATGCCAATGATGTCCACACCCCACTGACGGTAGATACGCGATTCCGCCTTGGTGGAGAATTGCGGCCCGTCAATGACGATGAACGTGCCGCCGCGATGCACCGTCGCGCCGGTCCTGGCGACGGCGTCATACAGGAGGCTGCTGAGGACGGGGCAGAAGGGGTCCGCCATGCCAACGTGCACGACGAGGCCATGGCCGAAGAAGGTGTTCACCCGCGCCTTGGTGCGGTCAAATATCTGGTCCGGGATGACGATGTGGCGCGGCGCGTAATCCTCTCGCATGCTGCCGCAGGCGCTCACGCCGATGATATGCTCCACCCCCAGCGATTTGAGGGCATAAATGTTGGCGCGGCTGTTCAGCTCGTGCGGCATGATGCGGTGGCCGCGCCCGTGCCGCGGCAGGAAGGCCACGCGCTGTCCCGAGAGCGTGCCGATGACGATGTCATCGCTGGGATCGCCAAAGGGGGTGTGGACGCGCGCGACGCGCACGTCCTGCAGCGCCTCGATGTCATAGACGCCACTACCGCCGATGACGCCGATCCGAATCTTTTCGTCCATGATGCCCTCCTGTTATCTTTCGGCAAAAGCCCGTCGCTACTGACCGAGCGCTTGCAGGCGCTCGGTGGCACGGATAGCCCAGTCGGTATCCGACCCTATCTGCTGCACTTGTCTGTACAGGTCGCGCGCCGCCTGTCGATCTCCCAGCCGTTCGTACGCCTCACCCAGGTGGAATCCCGCCTCTGCAAAGCCCGGTTCCAGCTCCACTGCCCGCTGGAACGCGGTGACAGCTTCCAGCAGCATCCCGCGATCCAGATACGCGATACCCAGCTTGTTCCAGGCAGGCGCGTTCGTGGGCACCGCCTCGGTGGCGCGGATGTACTGCTGCAGCGCCTTGTCCGGCTGGTTCATCATCATATAGGTATCGCCCAACGTGTGATACATGGCGACATCCTGCGGGTTGTACTTGAGAGAGCGCTCAAAGACGCGGATGGCGTCTTGGTAGCGGCCTGCCTGCCGGTAGCGATCGCCGAGCTCGAACTGCAGGCCGGCGTTCTCCGGGTTGGCATCTGCCGCTCGCTCCAGCGTCTTGAGCGCGGTCTGGTCCACCGGCTTGGTAGGCTGTGGCGCGACGGTGGGCACAACCACCGGCTTGCTGGCCTCCGGCGCATAGCCGCCGTATTCGCGCCGCACCGCATCGCTGACGCGGTAGATGCGCACGCCATCCACATCATAGATGAGCTCTAACTCCTGACCCATCATCGCGTCAAACTTGTCTAGCGCCTGGGCGGGGTAGACCGCGCGCTCGAATGGCCCCACATAGACGTAGTCTACCGCGTACTTGGCGAGCAGCTTGATCGTCTCTGTGGCGTCGGTCATCTTGTAGATGTTATCCGCGTCACGATGGCGTGACCCGATCAGCTCGTCATAACGCTGTTCGTTCTCGTGCAGCGGGTTCAGCACCGTGGGAAAGCCAGTGTTGGCGGCGATGCGCACGCCGTTCTCGCGATAGAAACCGTAGGGCGCTTGCATGATGATCGGCGTTCCCCTGATGTTGTCGTTCAGCCACTGGATCGCCGCATAGTCCGGGCCGAGGTTCAGCTCGTGCCCATCCCAGTTGTAGGTCGCGGTCTCCATGTAGGCGAGACCGTTTAGCGTGCCCCATTCTGGCGGCGCGGGGAAGCGATCGCGCCAGCGGCTCTGGATCGCGGGGATGGGATAGAGGAGCACCGCCAGCGCCAGCACGGCGCATGCCACCCACCAGAGCGCGCTCGTCAGGCGGCGCTGCCGCAACCAGACGCTGTGCCGCCAGAGAAGCCCCAGGCTGGCCGCCGCCGCGATCGCCAGGATCACCCAGGTGTGGACGTAGAACTTGAAGATGGTGTTCATGCGATACCAACTATCGCCCAGGTGGTCGCGGATGTAGATGATCTCGACGCCGAGGGAGACGAGAAGGCCGACAAGGCCCAACCAGCCAGCAAAGCGCTCGGGAGGGGCGAGTGCGGGCGTAGCCAGCGCCACCGCGCCAAAGTAGAGCAGCTCGATGATGACGAGGAAAGTGGCTGCCTGCTTGAGGTTCAGCGTCGGATAGAGCAACCGTGCGGCGATGACCGCGAGCAGACCAAGCGCCAGCGCGCCCCACCAGGGCGCATAAGATGCCAGGCGTTCGTGGACGGGGAGATGCGCCGTTATTATCTCGCCAGCATCCTCCGCCATCGCTGCGGGAGATATAGGCACAACCATTTCTTCCAGATGTTCCGGCATGGCCGATGGCGCAGGAGACGGCGGGCCTCCGTTCAGATCCTCCGGTGCCGCCACCTGCAGATAATCCGCATCGGGTTCGGCCATGGGGCGCGTCTCGAGAAGTGGGGGCTTCTCCGCCGTGGGGAGCTCAACCGCCTCCGGTTCGCCTGCGCTGCTATCTTCCGCCTGAGGAGTAAGGTTGATACTCGCCTCCCCCGACGCGGCAGGTAACACCGTCTCGTGAGACAGGACAGCTGGCGCGCGCCGATCCGTCCTGTCACACGCCGTATGCCAGGCGCGCCAGAGCGCATAGGTCGCGATGAAAAAGAGGAAGAAGCCAAAGAAACCGAGGTAGTAGTTCACCTCAGTCGGATACCGGACGCGGCCGAGCCCCTTGACGAACGCCTGAAAGTGCGTGAAGAAGGTAAAGTAGAGGCCTAGCGAAAGCGGCGCCAGGATCGCCGCGCCCAGTGCGGCAGGCCCCGCAGCGCGCCAGATGCGCCGCCCGAGGCCGCGCACCGCCGATAGGCCGCGCCAGTGCGCTAGCGCCAGCGCGCCGACGATTAGCAGGTAGAAGGTGGGGAAATCCCAGGAGTTGGCCACTGCCAGCGCGCCCAGCACCAGTGCCGTCATTCCCAGCAGCAGCCATGCCGGCGCATCGTGCGCGTCAGGGGTTGCTGTGTCGTCCTGGCGTGCGCCCCACCCCAGCGAAAGCCGCAACGCCAGAGCGATCGCCAGGATCGTGAACGGGATGTTGATGGTATGCGGATGCAGGTCCGCAAAGAGAAAGCTCCAGAAGGGGAACTCGGTGATGGTATTCTCGTACACGCCGTGCGCGCGGGAGGCATCCCAGAACCAGTCGCTGCGCAGCGGCAGCCGCTGCGGGCCGAGCCAGCGCGCTAGGCCCTGTAGCGTGCGCGCCAGCCCGCCGGAGATCTCCGGGTCTGCCAGCCGCTGCATGGCGGCGATCACCTCGCCAAAGCCGCCTCGACCGCGGATCGTCAATGCCCCCGCCAGTGGGCCGACGAACGCAGTAAAGACCGCAGCCACCAGGCCAAAGGCGGCGTGGCCCACCAGCGTCGCGGCCACGGCATACGCTCCGGTGGCGGTGAGCGCCACAAGCGTGGCGATGATCAAATTGAATCCGATGGAAGGGAGCAAGCCGCTGAGCTTGACCGGGACAGAGACGACAAAGAGGCCATAGTAGTAATAATTGACATAACCGCCAGAGAAGAAAGGGTCATAGGGCGGCATGGTGGGGCTGCGCAGAATGGCGTTGAGAAAGCCAAACTCCATCGGTTTTTCCCCGCCATTGACCGGATGCCACAGGTCGGGGTTGCCCAGCCGCAACAGCAGCCCGATAGCAAAGGCGGCGAGGAAGAGAAGCTCTAGTCGCACGATGTGAGCACGCTCGCGTCGCCAGTAGGCACGCCATTCGTCGTCGCGGTGACGGGTTACGAGGTAAGAGAGGAGCGCGACGACGCCGACGGCGAGTAGCACCGCCCATACGGTGTAGCGCCAGAATCCCAGACTGACCGGCAGCCAGGTGAGGTAGGCGACCAGCAGAAGCCCCAGCGGCTTGGCCAGAAGATAGCCCCGATCGGCAAAGGGGCGAAAGACGAACCAGGCCAGCGGCCACGCCGCCGCCGAGATCACGCCGATGACCAGCAGCCAGACCAAGATCGCAGGAATCGTGCCGCTGCTGCCGAGGCGATTCCAGGCATAGTCGTTGACGGCAGGCAGCGCGTTCACGGGCACATCCAGCATCAGCGTCTTGCGGTACTGCGGCACAGGCAGCGTCACCGGCTGGGTATCGCCGACGCGGGTGCGCACCGGCTCGCTGCGCAGCGCGTCGGCAAAGAGGCCGCGAAGCTCTGCCTCCGACAGGTCACGCACCTTGCGGTAGATCAGCGTCTTGGGATGATCATAGACGCTAAAGCTCTCGTCCGCGCCATCGTCCACAAAGGTAATTCCCCAGAGTGTGGGGTATGACATGGAAGCGTGTGCCAGCTCAAAGCCCAGCCGCTCGGTAAAGAGGAGCTCGTAATAGCGGATCTCCACCGGATAGCGCCATGGCAGCCGTCGCACCGCGCCGTAGAGCCGCGGCGTCGCCAGCGCGATGTAATCGGCATCGCGCAGCGCCTGCACAATGTGCTGGAACTTGGCCTCTGGCGGCAAGTCGTGGTAGATCTCCATGACGACATTCGCGCCAAAGTAGCTGCGCGTGCGTCCCTCCTGCGGTATATCCACCGGCAACGCGTCGTCCCATGACTCGGCAGTAATGCGCGCACCGCGCGGCGCGTTGGCATAGAGCCAGCGAGAGGCATCCAGCCAGGTGTGCGGCTGGCGATAGATGCTGAGAAAAGCCACCGCATAGACGGCGGTCGGGACGAGCACCAGGAGGATAACCAGCGCCTGGGCCACGACGCGTGGCCAGGCGGGGCGCGGTGTGCCGCCCGGCAGACGCCCATAGAGGTGCATTGTCGCCCAATCGGTGGCGCGCACGCGCTCCGCCACGCGCCCCGTAGCCTGCGCCAGCGTGATCATCAGCCAGCCGGCCAACACGGAGAGTGGCGGCACCATCGGCAGGAGATAGCGAATGAACTTGACTTCAAAGCGGCCGATGTAGGCAAAATAGGGGATCAACCATGCCAGGAGCACCGTCGCGCCAAGGAGGAGCGGGTCATTGGTAAAGCGGGCCAACGCGCCATCCAGACGTACCCACCGCAACCGGGATGGTTCTGTCTCGGACGGCTCGGCCTGACGCAGGGCGCGGGCGACGCCTCGCAGCACGTGCGCGACCGCTGCGAGCGTGGCCACGATCATGGCTACCCCCAAGGGCACGCCCACCCCGTAGCGCACCAGGTTTTCCAGATGATATAGATATGGCGTGGTGTTCACATACTGCCGCGTGAACGGCCAGTCGTTCTCACCACTCACCATCTGCGACTGGCTCGCCAGCGCCGCGAGATATGGCTGCGGGTTGAGCAGAACGTAGAACTCGAACGTGCCAAAGAGGAGCAGAAAGCCCAGAAGGATCAGCAGCAGATATGCAGCCGCGCGGCCCCACGGGCGAGGGCGCTGCCGCAGTGCGCGCAGCAGCCAGAGGCCATAACCCGCGACAATGGCGGCGAGGAGCGTGGCGCCGCTCACCTTACATGCCATGGCGCCGCCTAGCGAAAGGCCAAGGAGCAGGGCGTTTTGCCAGCCGCCACGGCGCGCCAGATGGATCGCCCAGTAGATGCCGCCGGTGGTGAACATGGCCAGCGCCAGGTCCACCGTCATATAATGGCTAAGCTGGACATGGGTGACGCTGAGCGCCAGAAACGCCGCCCCCAGCAGGCCGGCGGGGCGGCCAAAGACCGTCGCGCCGACGCTGTAAGTCAGCAGCACGGTGATCAGCGCGAACACTACCGAGGTCAAGCGGCCTACCGTGAAAAAACCGTCATAGTTGTTGTACTGGGGCAGGCCAGCGGTGGCCAACAACGCCGCCGCTGCGCGCGGGATATAGACCGGCAAGGTGCCATATGCCAGGTCATAGTAGCCGCCCTCGGCGCTCAGGCGGCGCGGGTTGAGCGGGCTGATATCCGGGTCAAGGAGTTGCCGTCGCAGCTCCGCCGCGCCCAGCCGCCACGGGATAGTCACCCGGCTCATCGTGTTGGCCAGATGGCGCTCATCCGGGTGCGGATAAGCGCCAAAGTTGCCATCCCAGCGCAGGTGGTAAAAGCGCAACAGGGCGGCGACAAGGACGATAGCCATCAGCAGGATGGCGCTCCATGTCTTGGGGCCGAGTCGTTTGGCGCGAGCCGCAGCAAGCCAGGACAGAGACACCGCGGTGTTATGCACCGAATGAGACCTCCCGGGGCAGAGAATGCGCGCACGCGCCAGCCAGCATCGCCGCGCGTGAGTCCGCAGCGTATTTTAGCCGGTTTGGGGTGCCGGTCAAGTCGCCAGACGCAAAAAGCCGCCCGTTTTCATGCGGCGGCTTTTTGCGTCATGCACCGAGTGGAGATGGCGGGAATCGAACCCGCGTCCAGAGAGTTCGACGACGGACGTCTACAAGCATAGTTGGCCTTTGTTGGTTCGCCCGACAACAGCCCGGCCAACGGGAGTGTTATCAGGCTAGCCGATGGTCTTAAGCCACCCCTACCGGCATCCGGGTGGCAGCACTCTGACTTTGATGACGCCCAACACTCAACCCATCAGAGCGAGGTCGAGGTGGACGTGGCCGCCTTGGCGACCAAAGCCCTTGAATCTTTTGAGGGCTGCTTACGCAGCCATCGCGAATTCGTAGGCCGGCAGTTTGGCAGTGTTGCCAGTTGTTTTTTTGCCCCGTTTTACGAGAGCGAGGCGCCTCGGCTTGCAGTCCGGAGCCAGCCGTCCCTGTCGAGACCTGTCATCCCCGTGCAAGTATATTATAGCATGAAGGGCGAGTTTCGGCAAATGCGGGGATATAGGCCAATTCCCGCCTGAGCGGTTTTTGACGTATAATCGCCGGCGGAGGTGGGAATTGAGAGATCGCACGAGAGTTCGGCGCCCGCGCCGCGAGGACGATGCCCGTCGGGATGGCGCACGCCGTGGCGGTGCCACCACACCGTTGCCAGAGAGCTGGGGCGAGAAGGTGCGCAATGCCTGGACGCGACTGCCGCTGTTGTTGCGCGCGCTGGGACTGGTGTGGGCCGCAGCGCGCTACTGGACCGTGGCGTGGGCGGCATTGCTGGCGGTACGGGGGCTGCTGCCGGTGGCGACTGTCTATCTGAGCCGCGCCGTGGTGAACGCGCTGGCGGAGACGGTGGGCAGCGGCGGCGACTGGGACACCGTGAGGCAGACGCTGACGCCGGTGCTCCTGCTGGCCGCGGTGACGCTGGCCAGTCGCATCCTGGGCAGCATCTCTAGCTGGGTGCGCAGCGCCCAGTCGGAGTTGGCGCAGGACTATATCCAGAGATTGATCCACCAGCAGTCCATCACGCTGGACCTGGCATTCTACGAGTCGCCGGACTATTACGACCGGCTGCATCGTGCGCGCAGCGAGGCGGCATACCGGCCCTTGTCGCTGCTGGAGAGCTTTGGCAGCCTCCTGCAGAACGGGATCACGCTAGTGGCCATGGCGGCGGTGCTGATGCGCTTTGGCCTCTGGCTGCCGCTGGTGCTCGTCGTCAGCGCCCTGCCCGCGTTCCTGGTGCTCTTGTACTATAACCGGCGCGAGCGGGAGTGGGTGGTGCGCACCACAGCAGACCAGCGGCGCATCTGGTACTATGACTGGATCCTTACCGCCATCCAGTCGGCGGCAGAGATCCGGCTCTTGCACATAGGCCCGCGTTTTCAGAGCGCATACCAGACGCTGCGGGCGCGGCTGCGCGGGGAGCGACTGGCACTGGCCCGCGACCGCATCTTGAGCGGCCTGGCCGCCGGCGTGATCGCCCTGGCTGTGCCGGGTATCGCGCTGGGCTGGCTGCTCTGGCAGGCGGTGCAGGGACGCTTCACGCTGGGGGATCTGGCGTTGTTCTATCAGGCATTCGAGCAGGGACAGGGATTGTTGCGCTCGCTGCTGGATAACCTCGGCCAGATCTACGGCAATCTGCTCTTTGTGCAGGACCTCTTTGAGTTCCTGGCGCTGCAGCCACAGGTTGTGGACGCGCCGGACCCGCTCCCCGCGCCGGACAGTCTGCACGACGGCATCCGCTTCGAGGGTGTGTCATTCCGCTATCCGGGGAGCGAGCGGCTGGCGCTGCGCGAGCTGGACATGTTCGTGCCCGCCGGGAAGATCGTGGCGGTGGTAGGGCCGAACGGCGCAGGCAAGAGCACCATCATCAAGCTCCTCTGCCGCCTCTACGATCCAGACGCCGGGCGCATCACGCTGGACGGCGTGAATCTGCGTGATGTGCGCCTGGAAGAAGCGCGGCGCATGGTGACAGTGCTCATGCAAGAGCCGGTGCGGTATAGCGCCACGGTAGCGGAAAACATCGCCATGGGCGATCTGGGGCGGACCGTCAGCCATGAGGAGATCGTGGCGGCGGCGGAGGGAGCGGGCGCGGCGGAGGTGATCGCGCACCTGCCCCAGGGGTACGAAACGCTGTTGGGCAAGTGGTTCGCCGGCGGCACGGACCTGAGCGTGGGCGAGTGGCAGCGGGTGGCGCTGGCGCGGGCGTTCCTGCGCCGCGCGCCGATCATCGTGCTGGACGAGCCGACCAGCGCCATGGACTCATGGGCAGAAGCGGCGTGGATGGAGCGCTTTGCCATGCTGGCGGCGGGCCGCACGGTGCTGCTGATCACACACCGCTTCACCACCGCCATGCGCGCCGATCTGATCTATGTGATGGAGGCGGGACGCATTGTGGAGCAGGGAAGCCACGATGAGCTTCTGGCGTTGGGCGGGCGGTATGCCGCCTCCTGGCGAGCGCAGATGCAGGGGACGCGACGGGCTGAGGATATGGCGTGCGCCCAACCGACACATCGCTCCGCCGCTGAGAGCTGATTTGGCGCTGCGGACAAGCGGACTATAATCAACGATTGGTAATCATCAGCGAGAACGATCGTCCTTTCCCCTTCCTAGCGCAGAGGATCCGTGCCTGTGGCCAAGTTACAACCGAACGTCACGCCACCGCTTGCCAGCCTGTATGTTTATGTTACGAATCGCTGCAACTGCTCATGCAAGCACTGCTGGATCGTGCCAGAGACATCGGCAGCGCGGGGGCCAGCCCACTTTCTGCCACCCGACCTCTTTGAGGCAGCGGTGGCGGAAGCCAAGCCGCTGGGCCTTACATCAGTCAAGTGGACCGGCGGCGAACCGACGATCCACCCGAATCTCCCACGGCTCCTGGCGCTGCAGAAGGCGCACGATCTGCGCGGCTCGATGGAGACGAACGGGCTGGAGATGAGCACAGTGTTGGCCAAGCTGCTGGCCGACAGCGGCACCACGCATGTCTCGGTGAGCCTCGACGGCGCGAGGCCCGAGACGCACGATGCCATCCGTGGCGTGCGGGGTGCACATCGCCGCGCCCTGGCGGGCGTGCGGCATCTGCGAGAAGCCGGGTTGCCGCCACAGCTCATCATGACACTGATGGCTGACAACGCCGGTGAACTGGAAGCGCTACTCGATCTGGCCAAGGAAGTCAGCGCGTCCTCGGTCAAGCTGAATGTAGTGCAGCCGACACTGCGTGGCGAAGAGCTCCAGGCGGCGGGACAGGGCCTCGGCATCCGCGAGCTGCTGGCGATCAATCGCCGCATCGAGGAGATCAGGCCCTCCTACCCCTTCCCGATCTATTATGATCTGCCGATGGCCTTCCGCTCCGTCAAGCATATCATGGCGGGGGACGGCTGCTCCGTCTGCGGCATCTGGACGATCTTGGGGCTGTTGGCGGATGGGCACTATGCCCTGTGCGGCATCGGCGAAAACCTGGCCGAGCTGGTGTTTGGCCCCGCCGGCCAGGGGCAACTGGAGCGCATCTGGCGCGAGCACCCGGTCCTCCTGGAGCTGCGGCGCAGCCTGCCAGACAAGCTGGAAGGGACCTGCGGGCGCTGCATCATGCGGAATGCCTGTCTGGGATCTTGCGTGGCGCAGAACTATTACCGACGGCACAGCCTGCTAGCGCCCTACTGGCTGTGCGAGCTGGCGGAGCAGGAGGGCCTGTTTCCGCAAACGCGCTTGGAGCGATGATCGAAAGCGTGGCCAACTCACATGTTGGCGCATTGCAGTCTCTACCCCTCACCCCCTTGGTACCCCTCTTGGCCTAGCTTCAGATGCCCCTTTCTTATCTCTCCCAAAAGCATGAGAGCAGTTCTTCTATTATCTTTCTTTATACACTTGCTTATTCTCACATATCGTAGTATAATATCGCAATTGCACATGAGAGCGGGGATACAGACGGCAAAAAGCACTCTCATAGGGGAGGGACTTGTATATGTGCGGCCTGCTCTACAGCCTGCCACAGGATCTCCTTTTAGAGCGTTATGAAGATAGGGGGGTAGTTCTCCTAGCGGGTTGTGATCGTTTCATCACTCTCAACCGCGCTGCCATGACAATACTCGGCCTGCTCCAAAATGCGTTTGGAGAGGCGAGTTTCTCTAGATCCGATCTATCGGCTTTGTTATCGAAGCATTATGACCTGACCGCCGAGCAGGCCGCGGAGAAGGCGAATGACCTCCTCGCGTCTTGGAGCACAGAGGGACTACTGCGTATCGTGCCGGATGCGCGGGGTCAGAGCGGCCAGGGAGCCGATCGGCAGACGCGCTTTATCGCCAACACGGATTGGGTGCTTTCGGAGGAGGACGAAGACGGGGGAGTTCTCTTTCATCCCGATACGGGAGCCGTGTGGGTCCTCAATCGCACCGCTATGGCGATCTGGAACTTGCTGGATGGGTGGCGCACCGTCGCAGACGTGCTGATGGCGTTGCATGAACGCTTTGAGGGCATGGATGCCGCGGCGGATGAGCAAGTGATGGCTATGATGCGGCATCTGTATCGGATTGAGGCAGTGAGCATAGTGAAGGGGATCGGACAATGACCGAGGTGATGAAACGGCCACGCAGCGTGGACCTGGAGATCACCAGCCGCTGCGACGCGCGTTGCCGCTACTGCTACTGTATGAACAACGAGGGCGTAGCGTATCACGACCTGCCCGCCCAGCGTTGGCTGGATTTCCTCGACGAGTGCGGGCGGGCCAAGGTGATGCGGGTATGCATCGCCGGCGGCGAACCTTTCATGCGCGACGACCTCTTTGAGATCATTGACGCCGTGGTGCGCAACCACATGCGCTTCCAGATCCTCACGAACGGCCGCAAGGTGACGCCGGAGGTGGCGCAGCGGCTCAAGGATACCCGGCGTTGCGATTCGGTACAGGTATCGCTGGATGGATCCGCGGCAGAGGTGCACGAGTCCATGCGTGGCGTGGGGTCGTTCGAGCCGGCATTGCGCGCCATCAAAACGCTCCACGCGGCGGGGCTGCCGACGACGGTGCGCGTTACGGTGCACGCGCAAAATATCGAGGACCTGCCGAATATCGCGCGCTTGCTTCTGGAAGAGATCGGCCTGCCGAGTTTTAGCACAAACTCGATATCATCCCTGGGAACCAAGGCCAAGTACGCCGGCCTGTTCATGACTGCAGCGCAACGGCTGCGGGCGATGCAGGTGCTGGCGACGCTGGACGCACAGTACCCGGGCAGAATTCAAGCAACGGCCGGGCCGCTGGCGGAATTCAAGATGTTCCACGAGATGGAGTTCGCGCGACTCAGGGGAGAGACAATCCCCGGGCGGGGGCGATTGGTGGGATGTGGGTGTTTCCATGAGCGGCTTGCCGTGCGCGCCGACGGGGCGTACGCGCCATGTGTCATGCTGCCGCAGATGATATTAGGCTACATCGGCCAGGATGCGCTCTTGGATGTCTGGCGCAACTCGGACGCGCTCAACGCCCTGCGCCAGCGCATCTACCTGCCACTGGCCTCGTTCGCGGAATGTCGGGGGTGTGAGTACCTGGAGATGTGCACGGGTAACTGCGCCGGCACGGCGCTATCGGATCTGGGAGACGCAAATCGTCCCTCGCCTGAGGGATGCCTGCGACAGTTTCGGGACACGCTGCACACAGAGGGTCTGTCCTGCCACGGGACCGAGACTACCGGTTACGCATCCACAAATGCACAGGGTGGCTTTGACATGTCGCGCGGAATGGGCTACAATGCCGCTGACGGTGCAAAAAGGGAGGAAGCGGGTAGGTGAAGCAAGAGGAAAGGCTAAACTGGGAAGAGCCGCGAATCCTGGAGCTTGGCGCTCTGCCAGACGCGCTTGGTCACTGTCAGGCGGGCACGACGGGTCAGCAGGGCGGCAATGTCTGCGCGAACGGCACGACGACAGGGCAAGGCGTGGCGCACGACTGCAGCGTGGGCATCTGGCCCGGGGGACGGTGCATCAATGGCACCAACTATACCTCCACGTGCATTGCGGGCAACAATCCGAAGTAAGCGCGACTGTCCGCAGGCAGTCGCATGCCCCGGCGCTATAACAGGCTCCAGAAGCTTCCCGTGCGAGCGAATCCCAGCCGCCACAGATGCGCCTTTCTGCTGATCTCAGCGGCAAGGTGGAAGAGATGCTGCCTGAAGTGGTGGCGGCTGGCGATGATGGCCGGATACTCTGAGAGCGCCCGATACAGGGGGCGGATTGCCTCTGCGGGAGCAAGCGGGGTCAGCGTGTCGTGATCCTGCTTTTCTAGCAAGATCGCTGCCCACAAAGGGCAGGCAGCGGCAATATCCCATTTCTCATCTGGCGGGCCCTGCCGCTTGGCGCCCCTCAGGACCGACCAGGTGGGCAGGGGCGAGACCAGGAACTCGCCAGCCTCATCCGGCCAGAGTAGCGTGCCGTCATCTGAAAGAACCTTCCAGCCAGTGGGGGCGCTCGTCAGCGCAGTGGTTTTTCCGCCGCCAGGTGGCGCGATGAAGAGATGCCCCCTCTCGCCCCGCACTGCGATTCCACTGTGGATGATGCCTCCGCCCAACGCCACAATGTCGCCAAAGATGAAACGCCAGGGCAGTTGAAAAGCGGCGGCAAAGTGCGGCGTCTCGGTGGCATAGGTCCAGAACGAGTGCGCCTCTCCTTGCCGTTGCCATGCCGTTTGCCCGGCGTCGTCACCGGCTATGGCCCATCCTTCCGGCTGCAGGCGTTTGGGCGCATGAGCAGCAAGGCGCGGCGGGATGCGGCCCGCGTGGGCCTCCCTGTGCTCGTCATCTTGCAGTTCGAACCGCAGCAGGTGTATGATCCGATCCGCCGCGCCCGTGAACGAGATGCACACCACGTTGTCACAGAGGCGACAGAGGGCATCTTTCCCCCACGCATCGTGCGCGATGAACTCGTAGCGCAACGGGCCAAAGGTTACTTTTAGCGACGGCGTTTCAGCGCTCAAAGCTCATCCCCTCCAACGTCTTCTCACCCTTCCAGCAGCCACTGAACCAGCGCCTTGGTCTCTATCTCGCGCGCCACCTGCGCCAAAGCAGCAGGCTCCCGCCGCCACCGTCGCCAGAGCGCCACCAGCCGCCGCCATAGCAACCCCGCCAGGCGGCGCGGATAGCAGAGATAGAGCCGCGGTGAACCCGGCAACACGCCGTACAGTTGCGACATGCGCTGGCGAGAGGGGAAGGCGGCTTTGCAGAGAAAGGCCAGCTTGCCAGCGTATCCGGACACGGCCCACACTTCGCCCAGACCGCGGAAGGTCTCGGTGCCCGGGGAAAAGAGGCGCGATTCGGCCCAGGCGACCATGCGGGGATCGGGGTCGGCAGGCGCAAGGGCGCTGAATGCCAATTCGGGAATGGCCGCATCGAGCCACTTGCGGGCCAGATGGAAAGTGAGATAGACGCAGCGGCTGGCGCGCCAATCGTTGGCGCGCGCGGCCAGCACCGGCCAGTCAATCTCTGCCCCGTAGTGGCGGATCGTTTCGGCAATGTCGCACAGCGGGCGCAGCCCCATCGTGTAAGCATGGTGTGCCGAGGCGTGCAGGCAGAGATGGAGGAGGAGGTCCTCCGGAGCGAGGACGAGGGCCGGCGCGCCGGCGATGTCGGCAGAGCGCGCCCTGGCCCAGAGGCCGGCAAGGTCAATGCGAAAGGGAGAGAGCGGAAACTCCAGGTGATGGTGCAGCTCCAGCATCAATCCCTTTTGCGGCAGCAAATACGCCGTGTGGAAGGATTCTTCGGCAAAGCGGGCGTTATCGCCCAGAGCGGCATAGCCCAGCTCAAGGAGCACGCTCTCCGCCCGGGCCAGATGTCCCCCGGGCGCCAGCAGATCAATGTCGCACATGGGGCGCGCACCGATCCGCTCGTACACCAACGCCGCCAGATGCGCGCCCTTCAAGGCGACGATGGGAATGCGGGCGTCATGCAGCGCGCGCAGGACGCGGCCAAGCTCATGGTAGAGGCGGGTGTTGTGCGCGGCATTGTTCAGATAGGCGTCGCGCATCGCCTGCCATACATCGGGCGGCACGGCGGCGCGGAGCCGGTGGTAGAGCAGAGGAAGAAGGGCGTGCGCCGCGGCAGCATCGAGCACCGCCTGCCACGCGGCGGATGAGAGCGGGGCGGGAATAGCGCCGGCGCGCAGCAGGTGGAGCAGTTGAGCCGTGGCGGCATCCATGCGGCTAGCGGAAAGCCGATCGCTCTGCTGGCGGGCCGCCGTTCGGGTCCGCCTCCGGCCGGGCGAGGAAGAGGTCATACGGCTTGCGGCACTCCCAGCGGCCCGTCTCCGGCCACCAGCGGGCCACCACGCGGCCGCGGTGGGTGTATTTGACGAGCCGGCCCTGCCCCGACCGGGCCGGCTGGATAGAGATCATCGCAAAGCGCGGCGCGACCCAGCGCCAGAGGAGGCGGCGGGCCGTTGCCGAGGCGCGCAGCCGGCGGTAGGGAAAGCCGAAGAGTAGCCGCAGCAGGCGCGACACGCGCTCTCCCGCGCGCAGCGCCCGGCTGAGCCACCAGCCGGCACGGCCGTTGAGCACGCGCCGGCACTTGCCGGCCCGCTCCAGTGCCTCGACGCGCCCGATATAGCGCGCCGCGTCGAGGACGGCCGGGTCCTCCTGCGAGTTGGCGTCGCCGCGCGTGATCGGCCCGGCGGCGCTCCAGCGGACGATGCGGTGCGCCACCGATGTATCCGCCTCGCCGGCAAAGACAACTACGTCGCCGACGCGCAGCGCCGCCAGCGGCAGCGGGCGCAGGAAGAGGAGGTCCCCCGGGCGAAAGAGGGGCGCCATGCTGGGCCCGCGATAGACAAAGCAGTGGTCCAGTCCGCGCCGGGCGGCCCAATCAGGAGCGAGGGGGGCCTCAAGCGGGAAATCGCTCATCAATCAGCTTCCAGAAGTCGGGGGATTTGCGAAAGTGGAGCTCGTAGGCGGGGATACGACGGGCGATGGCTGATGCACTTTTCAATGCACGGACTATCGTCTCCGCAGGCAAGAATGCTGTCATGATGTCCTGGTGTCTCTCAAGCAATAATCGTGCCGTGTGTGTCTGCGACAATGGCGTGAGCCGATCTTCTTCAGACTGCAGCAGGGAGAAAAAGGCTGCCAGTGGGGCATTGCAGGGCTGAACGCCGTATCCCCAGGCATCTGCCGTGAACCGATCACCACTCAGTGGGCGTACGAGGACCTGATCTTCGTCCAGTACCAGGCTACCGCTCTCGAGACTCGATGCTGCGATAGTGCTCTTTCCTGATCCTGAAGGGCCAGCAAACAGAAACAGCCTGCCCCCCCGGATAACGCCTGCTGCATGGATAGGCAGATAACCCCTCTCAATCTGACATATACTGGCCAGGAGGTTGATGGGATACGGGGGAAGGCCTAATCGTTCATTCCTTTTCAACAGCACCGCGAACCAATGGCGCATACTGGGATCTCGAAGTCGCAGCAGCCGTGATGGCACCGACAAGTGCTCCTCGTCTTGAGCCATCACATGCTCATCGAGCAACTGGGGCTCACCAATCCGCATCAGGCAACTACACGCATCCCGGAAGCGCTCTGACCGAACAGATGGCTCCCGGTTGATGCATTGCCATGCCTTGTGCAACGCGACCACCGCTTGGGCTTCTGGTTCTGTCTCAGCCCTGCCTATATCCGGGTCATCCAAACCGATGATCATGACATCACACGGCGATCGGCTAATGCGCTGACACAGGGCATAATACTCGGGTATACCGCTGTCAGCCACGACACAGGTGAAATGCCTCAGAGCCTCGGCCACTGCCTGTGAATAGGTGTGGATACGCATGAGGGGCTCTATCCACAAGATACGAACCTATTGCTCATCAGTGCCGCCAGCACTACATATCATGCTGGGGCTTACTCCAGTTCTGCATGCCAAGGTCACAGAAGTCCCATTGCCATAGCACGCGGACCCGCTGGCTAGTGCACCGTTTTCACAGTTCGGGGCCTCAAGGCCCTTCGCCACGGTTCCCTGGGTGCACCATCCCTGGGCGTGATGCATCACATCGCTCAAGTCCCGGGCAACTGGCTTGACATACTTGCTCATCCCGTCACCTCCTCGCATCTCTCATTATCTCCTTAGTGGCCTGGAGGCGAGAGGAAGGGAATAGGCCCATCCTATCAGCTTCCTGGCAGAACCACAGTGGTTGGGCAAGATCACGTGTCTCATGGTAAGTATGGGCGGGGCAACCTCCCAGACAAAAATCCCGATGGATGCACTTACCGCAGATTCCTTTCATGCGATAGGGTATCGTCTCTCTGATCTCGCGCACAATGGGGTGATCAGTCCATATGGAAGCAATCCGATGTATACCGAGTTGGCCGTAAACCAGATCAGGTTCTGTAGCGCCAATGCCACACATGGAAATTCGTCCGTTTGGCAGAATACCAAGGGTGTTATGGATATAACATACACGCCCGTGTGACAGGAGTGACGAAATGCTCCACATAGCTGCTGGCCAACTGTATATGAGTGGGATTCTGATCCGCCGTTGAAGCACAGAGGTGACCCACTGCCCCAGGTCGATCAGCTGATTGACCGCGAGCAGCTCACCTCTCGCCCGCATCTGCTGCCCACGGCCCAGGCTGTTGATAAGGTTGATCTTCATCGAGCCGCACCCGTTGGCGTCGGCCCAGCGCGCGAGAGGCTCTATTTCGCATGCATTGTGTGCGTACAGACTAAAGATGACCTGCGGCCGATAGCCCACCTGGACCAGATTGCGGATGCCCTGACATGCCTGCTCAAAGCTCCCCTTGACGCCGCGAAAGGCATCGTGCGTCTACGCGACCGCGCCGTCCAGGCTCACCGAGATATGACCCAGCGTGCTCCTTTCCTTGAGATAACGGGCGATCTCTGGCGTCAGGAGCGTGCCATTCGTCTCGATGGTCAGGCCCAGCCCTTTCTCTCTCAGCAAGTCCACCATGCGCAGAAAGTCGGGATGCAAGAACGGCTCTCCGCCTGTCAGCTTGACATGGCTCAAGCCAAGCGGCAACCCCTCCTCGATCGCCAGCGCGAAC